>NZ_CDXDOR010000007.1:23741-49055 GCF_978021225.1 Frankia sp. CeTa3Moorea
GGCGCCGGCCCGACAAAGGTGACGATCTACCGGGTCGTCCCGGTCGTCGAGACGCCGGGTGGCGCAGCCCGTGTGGGCCGAGTGGGGATGCGCCATTGACGGGCCTGGAGTTGAGCGGCCCACATTCGTGCGTACCGTCCGCTCGGGTCGGCGAGCAGATCGGCGTGCGTGCCGCGTTGAACGATCCGTCCGCCGTCGAGCACGATGATCTGGTTCGCGGCCGCGATGGTGGACAGGCGGTGGGCGATGACGAGTACGGTCTTGCCGGCTATCAGGGTGTCGATGGCCTGCTGGACCGCGACCTCGGATTCGGTGTCCAAGGCGGCGGTCGGTTCGTCGAGCAGGATAACCGGCGCGTCCTTGAGGATGGCCCGGGCAATGGAGATCCGCTGCCGCTCGCCGCCGGACAGCGTCGAGCCGATCTCGCCGATAAGGGTGTCGTAGCCGCGCGGGAGCCTGGTGATGAAGGTGTGCGCGTTGGCGGCACGCGCGGCGGCCTCAATGTCGGCGTCAGAGGCGTCGGGACGGCTCATCGCGATGTTGGCCCGGATGGTGTCGTCGAAGAGGTAGACGTCCTGGAAGACGATGGCGATGTGGCGCAGGAGCTCCGCCGGTTCCAGCGTGCGCACGTCGACTCCGCCCAGCCGCACGACGCCCGCCTGCGGATCGGCGAAGCGGCTGATCAGCTTGGTCACGGTGGTCTTGCCCGAACCGGATGGTCCGACCAGTGCGGTCAGGCTGCGCTCGGGCACGACCAGGTCGATGTCTTTCAGCGCGGGCGCGGCATGTCCGTCGTAGGAGAACGTGACCTCCTCGAAACGGACGTCGAATCCCGCCGGTTGTCGACCACCGGGCTTCACCGGCAGCGACGGGGTGTTCAGCACGTCCCCCAGCCGGCTCAGCGCGGCATCGGAGATCTCGAACAGTTTGGCCATCACCGACGCCATGCTCAGCGGCTCGGCGAACCGGGCCGCGGTCACGATGACGGCCACCAGCAGCGGCGCCGGCATCCGCGCGTCGAGAACCAGGGCTGCGCCGACGCTGACCAGCGCGACGAGCGCGATCTGGACCAGCAACTGGATGCCCGCCACCGGGACGGAGGCCGACCGGTTCGCCGTCGCCTGTGCCTCGTGCTGCCGCGCAAGTACGCCTGCCAGGCTCGGCGCATCGGCTCCGGCCTGCCCAGTGGCCTTGAAGACCGGCAGGCCCTGGACGTACTCCACAATCCGGCTCGAGGTGTCGGCGTCGGCTTCGTCGGCCGCCCGGAACCCGGCGCCCGAGCGCCGCTGTACAGCGCGCGCCAGGGGGACCGCTGCCGCCGTCGCCGCGGCGAGAACCCCGCCCAGCCGCCAGTCCAGGACCACCACGATCACGCCGAGCACCGCGGGGACGGTGATGATCTGTACGAACAGCGTGGACAGGGACGAGATCGCGGTGGCTGCGCTCACCACGTTGCCCCCGACGACGGTGGTCAGGTCACCGGCGGCGCGACGAGCCAGGTCCTGTTGTGGCATGGCTCGAAGCGTCGTGCCGAGCCGCAGCCTGAGGTCCTCGGTGACCAGGTGCCAGTAGTCGTAGGTGAAACTCATCTCGCGCACGCGCAACGCCGCCTCGGTGACCACCAGGGCGGCGAGCACGCCGGTCCACGCCCACGCCCGCTCCGTGCGCACCGGCGTCCGGCACAGTTCGGCGAGCAGCGGGATGAATACGACGTAGGCGCAGGACTGGACCGCGGTGGCCGCGAAGGAGATACGCAACGTCGCGCGGAACTGGTCGGCGTAGGGGCCCGCCGCCGTGAGCATCAGACGCAGGATCCGCCTCATCGGGCCCGCTCGGACTCTCGGGCGCCGGGAATGCTGGGAGTACCTGGAGTGCTGGGAGTACCGGTGAGGCCCCAGCTCATTGCCTGCTCGTGGTGGGCCCAGAGGCTGGCGTAGCGGCCCCCTGCCGCGACGAGGTCGGCGTGCCGCCCGCATTCGGCGACCCGCCCCCGGTCGAGCACCACGATCTGGTCGACGTCGACGACGGTGGCGAGCCGGTGGGCGATGACGAGCACGGTTCGTCCGCGGGTGAGCCGGATGATGGCGGCCTGGATCGCGGCCTCGTTTTCCGGGTCCGCGAAGGCGGTGGCTTCGTCGAGAACGACGATCGGCGCCCGGGACAGGATCGCTCGGGCGATGGTGATGCGCTGTCGTTGGCCGCCGGAGAGCTGTCCGCCGCGCTCCCCGACCTGAGTGTCGTAGCCGTCGGGCAACTCAGTGGTGATGAACTCGTGTGCGGCGGCGGCCTCGGCGGCGGCACGTACCTCGTCATCACTGGCTTCAGGCCGGGCCAGTCGGATGTTCTCGGCCACGGTGCCGGCCATCAGGAACGGTTCCTGGGACACCAGCGTGACGTGTCTCAAAAGTACCTCGCTGCGTAGCTGGCGGACGTCGACGCCGCCGACGCGGACCGAGCCGGACTCGACGTCGTAGAAGCGGGGGATCAGGCGGGCCACCGTGGATTTCCCGGACCCGGACGGTCCGACCAGGGCGCAGACCGTGCCCGCTGGAATGTCGATGTCGACGCCGTCCAGCGCCGGTTCGTCCCGGTCGGCCGAGTAGCGGAAACGGACCGCGGTGAGCGAGACGGCGGAGCCGACCGGTTCCCGCGGGCCGTCGGGCTCGGGCAGCGCCGATATCGCCAGGATGTCGGCGATCCGGAGCGCACCGGCCTTCGAGTCATTGATGTAATTCGCCAGGTGCATCAACGGTGCGATCGCCTCCACCGGCATCGTGCCGATCAGCAGGGCGACCACCAGCTCGGTGGCCGAGATCCAGCCCGCCGCCAGCATGGGAGTCCCGGCGGCCGCCACGATCAGCAAGGTCGGGAGCGGCACAATAAAAAGCCGGCTCAGGATACCTGAAACGCGGGTGGTGGCCATCCAGGCTGCGGTCGTTGCGGTGAAGGCCCGTACCGCCGCCGAAAACCGCCGGAACGACACCCGGCCGTCGTCGAACGTGCGCACCACCGGCATTCCCTGGACGAACTCGACCACGGCGGCGTTGACGTCCTCGTTCGCCTGGCTGTACCGCTCCCGCTGCGTGGCGTAGTCCCGGGTCAGCAACGACAGGCACACCATCGCGACCGGCACGATGACCAGCACGGCCAGCAGCAACCGCCACTGCACCACACCGAGCGCCACCAACGCGACGATCGGCGCGGTGACGCCGGGACCGATGAACGGAAGGGCGTCGGCGACCACGTTGTGCAGCGCCGCGACGTCGTCCTGCATGACCTTCTTGATCCGCCCGGAGCCCAGCCGCTGCACCTCGCCCAGCGGCATGCGCGCCAGCGCCGCGGCCAGCCGCCGGCGCAACGCGACCTCAAGCTCGTAGCTGGCCTGATGGGCTTCGTAGTCGGCCAGCCACCTGCCCGCGAACGACATCACCAGAGCCACCAGCGCGCCGCCGGCCCACCAGGTGACCTCGGTACCCGACGGGTGGCGGGAGAGAACCTCTCCTACCGCGAACGCCACGCACACGTACCCCGCCACTCCAGCAACACCACCGAGCATGCCGGACAGGGCGGCGCGGACCAGCCGTCCGCGGGCTGGCGGGCACAGCTTCACCAGGTCCACGACCTGCCGTAGCGCTCCCGGGGAGGCGCCGGCACTGGTACCAGTAGCAGTGCTGGTAGCGGTGCCGGTGCCGGTGCCGGTGCCGGTGCCGGTGCCGGCCAGGGTTCCGGTCGGTCTTCTCCGAAGCGTCATGCTCGGATCCTGGCAGAGGGCTCGGCAATCTCCCGGGCCTCCTGGACGGTTTCCCGGGCCTCCTGGACGGGAGGCCCCGCCCGCAATCCCACCGCCCGGCGGTGGCCGGTCTGATCAGGCCCGGCCGGTACGACGTGCGGCGCAACACTGCTCAGCTTTTCACAGGTCTCCTCGTACTCCCGCGGCGGCTGGGAGGCCGCGACGACGCCCGCGCCAGCGCGCAGCCAGGCCCGGCCGTCGCGTTGGTAGACGGCCCGCAGGACCAGCGCCGCGTCCAGCGCGCCGTCCGACCCGGCCATCAGCACCGCCCCCGCGTACAGGCCGCGCGGCACCTCCTCCAGAGCGGCGATCAGGCGGTAGGCCGCCGGTTTGGGGATGCCGGATGCGGTCACGGACGGGAACACCGCGGCGAGCGCATCCCAGGCCCCCCGCTGCGGCGGCAGAAGCGTGTCCACCCGGGACGCCAGGTGCTGCACGCTGCCGCGCGCCTTCACCGTCAGGAAGTCGCTGACCCGGGTCGATCCCGGCTGCCCCACGCGGTCCAGTTCGTCGAAGGCGAGCTTCACCGAGATCGCGTGCTCGAACACCTCCTTGGCGTCGCCCAGCAGCGCTGTGCGTAGCGCACGGTCGGCGGCCGGGTCGCCGGTACGGGCGCGGGTGCCGGCCAGCGGCTGGGTCGAGGCCGCGCGATGGGCGTCGACCTCGACAACGGTCTCCGGGCTGAATCCCGTGGCCTGCCAGCCACCGAGGTCGAGCAGGAAGGACCGAGCGGGGGTGTTCCGGGAACGGCCCCCCAGGTAGGTGGCACACAGGTCGACCTGGAACGGGATGGGGACCGCGCGGGACAGGATGACTTTCTGCAGATCTCCCTGCCGGATCCGCTCGACCGCGTGCGCGACGCCGTCCAGGTAGGACTGGCGCCCGACGCGGATGTCAATCGAGGCCGGGGGCCGCCGGATTCGCGCCACGGGTTCACGGACCAGGGTCCGCACGGCCTCGAGCACGGCCTCGTCGACGCTACGGATCAGCACCCGGTGGTCCGCCACCTGCACTTCGACACCTGGCACGATCAAGTGCGCCAACGGCTCGGACGGCTGCCGCTGGGCGCCGCCAGGCCACTGGGCGGCGAGTTCGAAGCAGGCCCAGCCGTAGGCGTTCCAGCCAGCGACGGGCGAACGTCCCAGCGCGGCCCGCACCGCCTGCCATGGCGTGCCCGCCCAGGGCTCGACGACCTCCCGGCCGGCGAACCGGCTACGTACCCTAAGCGGGTCCACGAGCACCTCGTACAGCGGATTCCCACCGACATACCACCGCCGGTCCCGCTCGTACACCACGTAGTTCGCGAGCACGCCGGAGGCGGTCAGATCCGCGATCACGGTGAGCGGGTCTACCGGCCCGTCGACGAAGGCCTCTCGATAACAGTCCACGACGGGTCTCCTCAGGATGAGCGGGGAAGGCTGACACCGGTACCCGAGTGGCGCCAGGTCTGCAGCGGCGCGGCAATGTGCTCGGCCACCTGGCGGACGTGGGGCGGGTTCATGCAGCTGAAGTGGTTGCCCTCGACGTCGGTCACGTTGAACTCGCCGAGGCAGATCTCCCGCCAGAAGGCCAGCGTCTCCTCGTCCATTCCGGGCGCGAATCCCGATGCCCCGCGGGGGCGCAGGAAACGGATGTCGCCCGCATAGACAGTGGGTCGGAAGCGGGCCGCGAGGAAGCTCTGCCGGAACACCCGGAACATCCCGGACACCAGCTCCGGCACCATCTCCTGGCCGCCAAGCGCGGAGGCGGCCCGGGCGTAGCGGGTGAACCGGTCGTCCTGGCTGTGCCCGCCGAGCCGCCGGAAAAAGTCCGCAATCCCGTCCAGCTGCGGATCTCCGCCGACCGTCGCCAACGAGCCCGCGGGAACCCGTCCGCCGTTGTCGTCAATCACCTTCATGAAGGCATGGATCGCGGCGTCGGCGTCGACGGGACCGAAGCCGATCTGTTCCAGCGAGATGTTCAGGTTGGGAACGAAGAGCGTCTCGATCATCAGGTCCTCGTCGACGTCGACCAGGACCGGGTGGCTGCTGGTCAGGACGAGGTCGACCACCTCGATGCCGCGTTCGTCCAGGCGGCGGGCCACCTCGATGGCGTAGAGGCCGCCGAGGCAGTAGCCGATCAGCTGAAGGCTGCGGTATCCCCGCGCGAGGAGACACTCGGCGTAGTCGTCGGCCAGCCGTTCGACGACCTCCGCCGGGTCGAGTGCGCAGTACACGTCGGTGTCGTCGATGACGATCCCGATCACCGGGCCGAGGTCCTGGGCGACCAGTTCCTTCGCCAGCGGCCGGAAGCACTCCATGGTGCCCAGGCCGGCGTGGAACATCACCCGTGCCGGCCCGTCGCTCGCCAGGTCGAACGGGACGAGCACCGCGTTGCTGGCGTAGGTCCGCCGACCGCCGGGTTGGCCATCAACGCCAGGTTGGCCATCAACGCCAGGTTGGCCATCAACGCCAGGTTGGCCGTCAACGCCAGGTTGGCCGTCAACGGCGGCCCGCCGCGCCCGCGCCCGCAGGAAGCGCGCGAGCGCGGCGATCGTGGGTTCGTTGAGCATGTGCCGCAGGATCGCGTCGAAGGGGACGGCAGCGGCTTCGGGCACTTCCTCGCGCAGGCGGCCGGCCATCCGCGCCATGATCAGCGAGTCGGCGCCCCGGTCGAAGAAGCTCTCGCGGCGACCGATCCGCTCGATGGCGAGCGCTCCCGCCCACAGGCCGGCGAGCGTGGCCTCGAATGCGTCGGCGGGCTCGTCGACCACGGCCGGAGGCGAGGCGGCCCTCGACGTCGGCCGCCACCCCTGCACCCGGCGCCTGTCGATCTTGCCGTTGTCGGTGAGCGGGAGCGCGTCGACGACCTGGAGCTGCGATGGGAGCATGTGTTCGGGCAGCCGGGTGGCGAGGAACCGGCGCAGCTCGTCCTGGGTCACTGGCACCCGGTCGGTCTTCATCCGGGCCGCGAACAGGTGCACCTGCTGCGGGGCCAGGCCGTGGTCGTCCTCGGGCAGGCACAGCACCCGCTCGGCGCCGGCCCGCTCCAGCAGGCCGATCCACTGGTCCCGGTCCAGATAAGACGGTCCCGCGGTGCGGACCTGGTCTTCGGGCGGGGTCATCATGAACGCCTGCGATGCCAGGATCCAGGGGTGCTCACGGGTCGGCTCGGTGATGACCAGCCAGCCTCCCGCGGCCACCACCTCGGTCAGGCCGGTCAGCGCCGCGGAGATGTCCCGGGCGTTCTCCAGCACGCCGGCAGCGAGCACCACGTCGAAGGCGTTGGGTGCGATGCCCTGGGCGCGGTAGTCGGTGTCCACGTCGAACACGCCGAACCGGATCCCGGGGTACCCGCCGAACCGGGTGCGGGCCTCGGGCAGGAAGAACGGCGACACATCGGTGAACAGGTACTCGACGTCGAACCCGGCCAGCACGTCGAGGACGCCTTCGGTGGTGCCCCCGGTACCCGCACCCACCTCCAGCACGCGCAGCGGCCGGTTGGCCTCGTCCGATGGCCGGCCGGTGGAGCCTTCGGCGGCGATGCGGTGGAGTACCGTGCTCACCGCCCGGTTGAGGTAGCGGGCCATGGCGTTGCCGCGGTAGAGGGAGTGCGCGGTGTCGAACCGTCCGTCCGGGAACAGCAGCGCGACCGGGTCCTGCCGTCCGGTCAGCAGCTCGGGCAGGGCCTCGGCGTTGCGCCGCAGATAGCTGACGAACTCGGCGGAGGCCAGTCCGGTCCACGCGGTCTGCGCGTCATGCCAGCGCAGGCTCACCGTGTCCTTGTCGACGTCCTCGTTGACGTCCTCGTCGACGAGGCGCCGGCAGGTGAACCGGCCGCTGGCCGGATCTACCTCCAGGTAGCCGGCCCGGGCCAGCACGTCGAGCCACCGCCGCAGCAGCCAGTGGTGGCGGGGATCGACCTCCCCCGCCGGCCGAGTGCCGACGAGCAAGAGTAGACGGAAACGTCCGCAGTGCAGGGGTTTCCGCGTCGCGGACAAGTGATCGCGAGAGCTGCCGAGTGGCGAAAAGCGGGACCGGTGTCCGCACCATGTCCGCACCAGAATGATCAAAACTGGCAGTTCTGATCGCGAGGCCGCGCCCGGGACTCTTATCACGCTCGGTCATCTTCGGGGGCGTCGGGAGCCGACACACTCCCCCGGCGTCCCTACCAGCGTGACCAGCCACCGGACGCGGCGATCCGCCACTGGTCAACAACGAAACCTTCGCCGAGGTCGGACAGTTCCACGCGAGGCCTGACCGGACTGCAACGGCCACGTCGTCGCATGGCCGGTAGGAGGGGCACAAGGGCCGACCAGGGGACGGCCGGCCGAGCGACGACGTGCGTCAACAACAGTGACGTCAGAATTCCTCTGGGACATCGATCTCGTGGATCGTGGCGTCGCCGGGACGGGGGTCACGCCCCAGGACGAGCCGACGATGGTCCCGGCCATGCGCGACGCAGGTAGGTAGCCGCAGGTCATCGTCCACAAATGATCGGTCGCCGGGCAGAGGACTGTCATGTGGCACGGAGCCGAACGGCTGGTCTCGATCAGCCGTAGCCGGGCCGGTTGCTGTACTTCCGTGCTGTACCGTCGGTGCCCCTGTGTGGTGCGACGGCCCGACCCACGCGGGGGCGGGTGGCCGTCCGACGCACCCGCCGAGCACGGCATGATTGGACCACTGCCATCACGACGAAGGATCCCATCCGCCTGTGATCACACAGACCGACCTTGAGTCGCGGTTGTGGGCTGCGGCCAACGCACTCCGCGGCCCCGTCGACGCGGCCGACTACAAGACCTACGTGTTCCCGATGCTGTTCTGGAAGTGGATCAGTGACGCGTGGGACTACGAACACAGGCTGGCGGTCAAGGAGTATGGCGGGGAGCTGACCGACGAGATCGAAGCCGACTTCCACCGCTTCGAGCTCCCGAAGAACACCCGCTGGTCGGTGGTCACCAAGACCCAGGTCAACCTCGGCGACGCTGTCGCGAGGGCGTTCCAGCGCATCGAGCAGGCCAACCCTAGGGCCCTTGCCCGGATCTTCGGCGACGCGTCTTGGGGCAATGAGGAGCGGCTGCCGCCCTCGGCGCTCCGCGGGCTGGTGAAGGCGTTCGACGACATCCCGCTCGACCCGTCCACGGTGAGCCACGACCTGCTCGGCGCCGGCTATGAGTACCTGCTCAAGAAGTTTGCCGACGTCTCCGGCCAGAAGGCCGGAGAGTTCTTCACCCCGCGTGAGGTGGTCAACCTCTTGGTCGCCATCCTGCGACCCGAGCCCGGCGAGTCGATCTACGATCCGGCCTGCGGCTCCGGCGGCATGCTGGTGGCCACCATCAACCAGGTGCGCGAGTTCGGCCAGGACCACCGCACCCTGCGTCTATACGGCCAGGAGGTCAACCTGACCACCTCGGCGATCGCGAAGATGAACCTCTTCCTCCACGAGATCGAGGACTTCGAGATCAAGCGCGGCGACACCCTGCGCAAGCCGCTCTTCAAGGAGCCCTCGGGCGCGCTGACCCAGTTCGACGTGGTCATCGCCAATCCCCCGTTCTCCAAGGATGGCTGGGGCGCCGACCAGTGGGCCTCCGATCCTCGTGCCGTCGGCGGCGTACCGCCGGCGAAGAACGGCGACTTCGCCTTCGTCCAGCACATGGTCGCCTCGATGAGGCCCGGCACCGGCCGCGTCGGTGTCGTCATGCCTCACGGCGTCCTCTTCCGCAGCAGCGCCGAGGCCAAGATCCGTCAGTCCCTGATCGAGCGCGACCTCCTCGAAGCCGTCGTCGGCCTCCCGCCGAACCTCTTCTACTCCACGACGATCCCGGCCTGTATCCTGGTCTTCCGCCACCAGAAGCCCGCCGACCGCAAGGACAAGGTCGTCTTCATCGACGGCTCCGAACGGTTCGCCAAGGGCAAGAACCAGAACACCATGTCGCACGACGACGTCAAAGTGCTCACCGAGGCGTACCGCGCCGGCCTCGCCCTCGACGGCCCCGACCTCAGCGCGTACGTCAACGTCGCCGACTTCGACGAGATCAAGGCCAACGGATTCGACCTCAACATCGGCCGCTACATCACCAAGACCGCCGAGGAGGCCGTCGACCTCGGCACTGCGCTGGTCGCGTATGCCGACGCCCGCGAGCAGCGGATCGCCGCCGAGGCAGCCATGTTCGAGCGGCTTGCCGCCGCTGGGATCGACCTGACTGCCTTCGGGGTGACGGATGGATGAGTCGCCGATGGTTCGTCTCGGTGACGTGACCCGTCAGATCCAGGATCAGGTCTCCGTCGAGGTCGACAGGTCCTACCCGCTGCTCGGCGTCAAGTGGTACGCCGAAGGGCCGTTCCTCCGCGAGACTGTCACGCACGAGACGTCGAAGGCGACGAGGTTCTACCGAGTCTCCGCAGGACAGTTTATCTACAACCGGCTCTTCGCTTGGAAGGGATCGTTCGGGCTGGTCGGCGACGACCTGGACGGCTCGTACGTCTCGAACGAGTTCCCCCTATTCGAGTGCGACCGCAAGCGACTGCTTCCCGAGTTCCTCATGCTGCACTTCCGCCAGCCCGGAGTCTGGGACTACATCGAGCGCGTCAGCACAGGCACCACGGCGAGCCGGAACCGTTGGAAGGATGCCCAGTTCAACGACTACTCCATCGCTCTGCCACCGCTGGCGGCGCAGCGCCGGATCGTCAACATCGTCGCGTCGATCGACCAGATGGCCATCAACCTCACTGCCGAGGCTTCTGCTGCTGGTACCCTTCTCGACATCTCCATCACCGAGGTGTTGGCAACTCTCCCGCATTCCAAGACGATGAGTGAGATCGCCAAGACGCGATCAGGGCCGTCCTATGCGGCGAGCGACGTGTCAGATTCTCCGACCGCCGACTCCGTTCCGGCAATCGGCATCCCCAACACCAGACCTGACGGCTCGATCGACCTGAGCACCGTGGGGCACGTCAGCGGACTGCCCGACTCCGTCTGGAAGGTCGACGAGACGAGCCTGATCCTCATCCGCACAAACGGGAATCGCGGCCGGATCGGCAACGTGTACCTCCCTCCGCAGGAAGCACATGGGCATGTGGTGAGCGCCTTCCAATTTCTTATGACGGTGTTCGACCCTGCCGACCGCGAGTACGTCTACTGGGCCCTCCGAGACTCGCGTATGCAGGCCGCAATGAGCGACGCCGCATCCGGTACCACCGGCCTCGGGAACCTTGCCGCGAGGTGGCTCAACAACGCTCAGATTCCATGGGCTGAGGACCCGGAGACGCGGCGAAACGCGGTGACCACGCTCCGCCATCAGCAAGCCGCTCTGACGGCGTCGCGCGATGAGTTGCGCGCTCTCACCACCTATCGCTCGGCGCTTGTCACCGCACTCCTCAATCAAGAGCTCAAGATCCCGGCGGCGTATGACCGGTTCTTGGAGGAGGTCGCGTAGACCATGGGCTGGAGCGAGGCTTCGACGATCCAAGCGGCTCTACTGGAGTGGGCGCAGGACGCCGGGTGGGAACACATACCCGGCGCCGATCTGCCGCGTGATGAGCATGAGGTCATAGTCGAGTGGTGGGTACGCGAGGCGCTGCTCCAGCACAATCCGGATCTGGTCGACGACGAGGAGTCGACTGGCATGGTAATCGCCGAGGTCAACCGGGTACTCCTGGACGCGACGAATGGCCTGGTCGCGACGAACGAGGCGTTGACGGTGATCCTGCGGGGGCAGCAGCCGTTCGTGACGGTGGCTGGGAAGCACGTGCCGCGGAGGTTCATCGACTTCGACGACCTGGAGGCCAACCGGCTCGTCGTGGCCGATGAGGTGACGATCAAGGGCGGGCGCGAGGCGCGGCGGTTCGACGTCGTCTACTACGTCAACGGGTTCCCGCTCGTGGTGGTGGAGACGAAGACGCCGGTGAAGCAGACGGTGTCGTGGTTCAACGCGGCGAAGGACATCCATGACGTCTACGAGGTGGAGTATCCGCAGTTCTTCGCGCCGAACGTGTTCAACGTGGCGACCGAGGGACTTGAGTTACGGATGGCGCCGGTGCGGGCCGAGCCGGATCCGGAGAGCGAGTTCTGGGCGCCGTGGGGTGAGACCGCTGGTGACCCGAACCTGTCCGGGCCGGCGCGTGTCGAACGGGATGCCCGGACGCTGCTGACGCCGGGGATGGTGCTGGCGATCCTGCGGGACTTCGCGATGTACCGGCATGCCCGGGATGCCTCGGAGCAGGATGTGAAGTTGCTGCCTCGCTATCCGCAGGTCGAGGCCGCGGTCGCGATCCATGACAAGGTGCTCGCCGGTTCCAGGAACGCCCAGGGTGGCGGCGGGCTGGTGTGGCATCACCAGGGGTCGGGCAAGACCGAGCTGATGGCGTTCACCGCCTCGCGGCTGCTGCGCGATGAGCGGGTCGGGGTGCCGACGGTGATTGTGATCGCGGACCGTAAGGACCTGGTGCGGCAGACCGCGGAGATGTTCCGTACCGCCGGGATGCCGGCGCTTGAGGTGCCGAAGACCAAGCAGTCGTTGTGGACAGTGCTGAAGAAGGCCGGGCCGCGGGTGGTGGTGACCACGCCGCACAAGTTCGCCGAGGCCGGTCTCCTCACCGACCGGTCCAACATCATCGTGCTTGTCGACGAGGCGCACCGTTCCCAGGAGGGCAAGCTCGGTGACGCGTGGCGGGAGGCGGTGCCGAACGCGACGTTCTTCGGGATGACCGGCACCGCGGTCAAAGCCGGTGAGCGGGACACGTTCAAGCTCTTTGGTAACCCCGAGGATCCCGATCTGGTGCTGTCGCGGTACACGATGGAGCACTCGATCGCCGACGGGTTCACCAAGCCCGTCATCGTCGAAGGCCGGTCGGTGAAGTTCGAGCTGAGCAAGGAGCAGCTCGATGAGGCGTTCGAGGAGCTCGCCGACGACGAAGGGCTCGACGACGAGGCCAAGGAGTTCCTCTCCGGCAAGGCCAGCCATATCGCCACCATCCTGAAGAATCCCGAGCGGGTCGCCTCGGTCTGCGGCGACATCGTCGACCACTACCTCACCTACGTGGCTCCGCTCGGGCAGAAGGCTCAGGTCGTGGCGTACAACCAGGAGCTGGTGGTGGCGTACGCGGCCGCGATCCAGGCCGAACTGAAACGCCGCGCCGCGGCGATGACGATGCCGGACGGGTCCAGTGTCGCGCGTGAGGTCGGCGTGGTGATGCATGTGGAAAACTCCAAGAGCACCCCGTCGGGGTACAGGAAGTACCTGCTCTCCGACGAGGCCGAGGAAGGGCTCAAGCGGCGCTTCAAGAAGGTCGACGACCCGCTCTCGTTCGTGGTCGTCACCGCGAAGTGGATGACCGGGTTCAACGCGCCGATCGAGGGCGTGCTCTACCTCGACAAGCCGCTCAAGGCGGCCAACCTGTTCCAGACCATCACCCGGCCCAACCGGCCGTGGAAGAACCCGCTGACCGGGCAACGCAAGGAATACGGCCGGGTCGTCGACTACATCGGGCTGGCCAAGGCCATCGGCGACGCGCTGCTTGGCCCCAAGGCGAAGGACGGGACTGAGCCCGAGAAGCCGACCGTGCACGACATGGCCAGCCTGGTCGGGCGGTTCATGACCGACATGACCGTGCTCACCTCGCTCTTCGACGGGATCGACACGCGTGATGCGTCGTTCACCGCGTTGGCCGAGGCGCATGAGCGGATCCCGGCCGACAGCGAGGCGCGGACCACGTTCGTGGAGACGTTCACCGCGGTGCAGCGGATCTGGGAGTTCCTCGATCCCAACCCGATGCTGGCGCCGTTCCAGGGCACGTATCTGTGGCTGGCGAAGCTGTACATGTCGATCCAGCCCAAGGGACTCGACAAGGGACTGCTGTGGGCCAAGCTCGGCGCGAAGACCGAGGCGCTGATCCACGCCCACATGGGTGACATCTCGGTGAAGCCGCTGGCTTCTCGGAACGTCACCCTGGACGCGGCCGGGATCGCGCTGATCAAGAAGATCGCCCAGTCGCTCCAGGTACCGCTGTCCGTGCCCGACCCGAAAGCTCCCGGGCAGATCGTGGAGGAGATCCTCGACTCCATCGAGGCCCGGCTCAAGCGCCGTCTCGGCCAGGACACCGACTCCGCAGGCTACAAGAGCTTGGCCGAGCGGATCGAGAAGCTGCGGCTGCGCGCCATCTCCTCGGTCGAGGAGTCGCTGCAGTTCCTGGAGGACGCGCTCCAGGTCGCCCGCGACGTCGTCGCTGCCGATCGCGCGGCCGAGGAAGGCACGCTCGCCGACGGCGAGCGTCTCTACGACCCGAAGATCGGAGCACTCACACAGATCGTCGAGCAGAACACCCCTGCCGGTCTGCACAAGATCGTGCCCGACATCGTCGACCGGATCGATCGGATCGTCCTTGAGGTCTCCTACACCGGCTGGACCAGCTCCGACCGCGGCGACCGGGAGGTGCGCAAGGCCATCCGCTCCACACTCAAGGACTTCAGCCTGCCGGTCACTGGCGTGCTCTTCGACAAGACCTACGACTACGTGAAGAAGAACTACTGACGGGCTGACGAGTCGGAGATTTGAGGTCAGACCGGCGGGTTGGCCGGCGGCGCCATCGCCGTCAGATCCCGCCCACCAGAGTAAACGGACTTTATGGTAGCGGAGGGTGCGCTGGTAGGCGCCGGAAAGGTGTTGAGAGCCGTGGTCCGAGTGGAAAACCGCTCCGGATTCCAGTCGGGTCCCGGCCATGGTGAACGCGTCAATGATCAGTTCGGTGCGCATGTGGTCTGCCATCGACCCTCCGATGACTTTCCGGGAGTAGCAGTCGATCTCGACTTTCGTGGTTATGCGGCGTCGGTTTCCCAGGCCAGGCGAAGGGTATGGATGTCGGCTGTTCGGGGTGTGGTCTGATATTTGGTGGTGATGAGGACGCGGCGGAGCTTGGTGGCTCTCCGCAGTAGACCAGAAGTTGTAGTTGTCTGACTAAGTGGTTAGGGCTGGAAGTTCCTCGGGGGTACGCCGACACACGGAGAAGACACCCGAGAAAGGGAAGGTCGGGCAATGCTGCCGGACTGCACACCGTGGCCGGATGACGTCAGCGAGGCGTACCGGCGAGCCGGTTACTGGCGAGGCGAGTCACTTGGTGCTCTGCTGCGCGCCTCGGCGACCGCCCACCCGCTGCGCACCGCGCTGGTATCGGGCCGGGACAGGTACAGCTACCTGGATCTCGACACCAGGGCGGACCGGCTGGCGGCCGGGCTGCTGCGCCTCGGCCTCCACCGCGGGGAACGGGTGGTCGTGCAGCTACCCAACGTCGCGGACTTCGCCGTGCTGTGCTTCGCGCTGTTCCGCCTCGGCGCGCTGCCGGTGTTCGCGCTGCCCGCGCACCGGGACAGCGAGATCGGCTACCTGTGCGAGCTGACCGAGGCAGCCGCGTATGTGATCCCCGACCGGGTTGCCGGCTACGACTACCGGCCGCTGGCCCGCAGGATGCTGCGCCGTGCGCCCGCCTTGCGGGAGGTGCTTGTGCTGGGTGAGGCCGAGGAGTTCACTGCGCTGTCCGATCTCTCGGACGAGCCTTGTGCACTGCCCGAGGCCCGCGCGGACGAGGTCGCGCTGTTCCTGCTCTCCGGCGGGACGACCGGCACCCCGAAGCTCATCCCCCGCACCCACGACGACTACGCCTACAATCTGCGGGCCAGCGCCGAACGGTGCCGCTTCGGCCCGGCCACGGTCTACCTCGCGGCCCTGCCGGTAGCCCACAATTTCCCGTTGGCCTGCCCCGGCATCCTCGGCACTCTCTACGCCGGCGGGGCCGTCGTGTTCGCCGCGACCCCGAGCCCCGATGAAACCTTCCCGCTGATCGAACGGGAACGGGTGACCGCAACGGCACTGGTTCCCGCGCTCGCCCTGCTCTGGGCGGACGCCCGCGAATGGATGAAGGACGAAGACCTGTCAAGCCTACGGCTGCTCCAGGTCGGCGGCGCGAAGCTCGGTGCCGAAGGTGCCCGGCGCGTCCGGTCGAGGCTCGGCGCTCCGCTGCAACAGGTCTTCGGGATGGCCGAGGGTCTGCTTACCTACACCGGCGTCGACGACCCCCCGGATCTCGCCGATGGCACCGAGGGACGACCGCTGTCGCCGGCCGACGAACTGCGCATCGTCAACGAGGAGGGCAATCACGTCGCCGATGGCGCGGTCGGTGAACTGCTCGTGCGCGGGCCCTACACGATCCGCGGCTACTACCGGGCGCCCGAACACAACGCCCGAGCCTTCACGCCCGACGGCTACTACCGTTCCGGCGATCTCGTACGCCGCCTGCCCGGCGGCCACCTGGTTGTGGAGGGCCGGCTCAAGGACGTGATCAACCGGGCCGGAGACAAGGTCTCCGCGGAGGAGGTCGAAGACCACCTGCGCGCCCACCCTGGTGTCGCGGGCGTCGCCATCGTGCCCGTCGCCGACGCCGCGCTGGGGGAACGCTCCTGCGCCTGCATCATCGCATCCGGTCAACCGCCGCGGCTGAGCGAGCTCACGGCCTTCCTGCGCGACCGGGGACTCGCCGCGTACAAGCTGCCCGACCAGCTCCAGGTCGTCGACGCGTTCCCGCTGACCCCGGTCGGGAAGATCAACAAACGTGCTCTCGCCGCACTGATTCCCGATGCGACAACCGTTGCCAGTACCGATAGCGATTGTTGAGATACACACAGGCACGACCCATGAATAAATGCTAATGTATGCACGTGGCTGACGCGATCTCACCGGACGCCCTGGAGGCGGCCAGCGGGCTGCTGCGCGCGCTAGCCTCCCCGGTGCGGCTCGCCATGATCGCCGAGTTGGCGGACGGTCCGCGCTGCGTCCACGAGATCGTCGCCGCAGTCGGGGTCAGTCAGCCGCTGGTCTCCCAGCACCTTCGGGTCCTGCGGGGAGCGGGCCTGGTGGCATCGGCGCGCCGAGGACGCGAGATTGCCTACCGGCTGACCGACGACCACGTCGCGCACATCGTGCGCGACGCCCTCACCCACGTACAGGAGGAAACCCCATGACCACGACCACCCACCTGCCCCACCACACCGCCGAGGAGCACGCCCACGCCGAGGGCTGCGGGCACGTGGCGGTCCCGCACGCCGACCACGTCGACTACGTCCACGACGGGCATCTGCACCGCGTGCACGAGGACCACGCCGACGACTGCGAACCCGCCGGCCACAGCGAGCACGCCGAGCATGCGCACCACCACGCGGCGGGATGTGGGCACGTCGCCGTTCCGCACCACGACCACGTCGACTACGTCCACGACGGCCACCGGCACGCCGCCCACGACGGTCACTGGGACGAACACTGAGGTCACTGAAACAAACGCTGAGCAGATCCCGGTCCCTCGACACCTCTGGCAGGGTGGCGCTCATGACGACAGTCAGGCGCTGCGCCCGGCGGAGGGACCGGGCTACTCCGGGTAGTCGGCTGGGACGGCGGCTGACGCCGTCCCATCTTCGCCTTCGCCGAGCAGGCGCCGGCCCTGCAGGGTGAACAGCAGGGCGAAGGAGGGACCGGCGAGGAGCACAGTGGCGATGAAGAACACGACGATCAGCGCGACGAGGGTGGCGTGCGGCCCGCCCGCGTTGGTCAGGGTCACCCCGGTACCGGGCAGCAGCACCGGATACTGGGCCACGCCCCATCCCCACACGACGGCGGCGACCCCGAACGCGACGATGATGAAGACCGAGGTCGGTCTTCGCGCCAGCGGCAGCCACCCGCTCGGCCGGCCGGCTCGTGCTGACACCCTTGTAGTCGGGACGCGGCATCCCGCACACCACCCCGTCGACCAGGACGAGGTAGCCCGTCTTGGTCCGCTCTAGCTCGTAGCCGGCATCCGGCGCCATGGCCGCGATGGTGGCCACCGCTTCGTCCAACGGCGACAGGTCGCGCTCCGGTTTGCGTCGCCGCGCTCCGGTTCTCGGCGTCCGGTCTAGTAGCATGCAGGACACTAGAATGATCGAGAATTCCGGCGAGCGTGAGGGGCCGCGAGTCAGCCGTCGGATGCCTGGAAGAACCCGCCAGTGCGACCGATCCGCGTCGTGTTCTCAGGCGGCGCGGACTCCCTCCGCCCGGCACTGATCTAAGAGCGCGGAATTGCGGAAGTGTGGGACAGCAGCGACGTCCCGCCCGTTCTCGCAGAGCCGAACGCGGACGACGAGAACGGCCGCGGGCTGCTGCTGGTCGACGCGCTCAGTCTGCGATGGTCCTGCTACCGCCCACGGACCGGCGGCAAGGTGGTGTGGGCTCAGCTTGCGGCAGGGACGCCCCCGGCGCATCGGCATGTCCGAACCGGCGGATCTGCGATGCCGACGCGGTCACCGGTCCTTGGACCGGCCGCCGCCTATCCCGCGCTATGCGGCCGAATGGCCGGCAGGCGTCACCCAGACTGCACCCAGACGGCACCCGTCGACTCTGCGGGTACGGTGATCCACGCCGGTCCGATCCCTATGAACGGAATCGTGCCCCGGGCAGCGACCCTCTCCACATCCCGCGACGCCAAATCATGGAAGGGTTGGCTAAAGAACCGCTTGTTCCAGCAGGTACGTACAGCGGCGGAAGAGTGGTCCGTCGTGGTGGATCGTCGTGGTGGACCGTCGCCACGATTGTTACTTCAACCGGAATGCCCGGGTAGTGGACAAGGCCGGGTCGCCGGGCCGAAGCCGCAGCTCCCCGAGCTCCGGTAACAGGACTGCTGCCGCGACCGTGCGCTCCCGCCGAATGTCGCCATTGCCGGGCACCCGGATGGGTGGGGCGGACAGCAACGCGAGGTGCTCCTCGGGCTCCTTCCCAAGAGTGGCGAGCGCCGCCGTGGCAGCCTCGAGCCGGCGGACGGAGGAGTTGCGGGCGAACACGTTGATCTCGTCGTGGGGAACGAAGTCGGGATGGAGGAAGTGGTTGGTGTGGACGGTCTGCGGCGCTTGCACGGTCCGTAGCTCGTCACCGAGGATCTCCACCCAGACCGCCTGGGTGGCATCGCAGAGAGTCAGCGACCGGGAGCTGGCCAGCCGCAGGCCGCGGAGGACGTCGAGTGCTTCCTCGACGCTCGCCGCTGTGTCGAGCAGGTGCCGGATCGCCAGGTACGGGGGCAGACCTGCCCGCCAGTCGCCACCCAGGACGAGGTTGAGCCCGACCGCGAGGCCGCGGCTGTTGAGGCCGAGGTACCCGAGCAGGCCACCGAAGCTCAGCACGAGCGAGCGGCCGATCGGCGAGGCCAGGTCGAGGACGGCGATCTGGTCTTCGAGGTCGCCGTTGAGGTCGACGGTCTGGGCGAGCAGCGGGCCGACGACCCGCGCGTAGGTGGTGCAGTCACCCGAGGTGGGGATCTTGGTGTAGCCGAGGATCTCGCGTCGAAGCTGGAGCAGCCAGGCCTCGTCCTCGTCCAGGCCCGCGCCGGACGCGAGCCCGGCGACCTCGGCCGCGAGCCGCGGTGTGGCGTGCTCGATCTCCGTACGGTACCGGGCGATCGTCGGACGGAGCCCGTCCAGCGTCACCGGGTCGGGCAGCAGCCGGCCGAGCCGGCAGACGTGGTCGTCCACGAACGACCGCAGCCGCCCCGCCAACGCCGCCCCGTGGGCCTTGCCCAGCTCCGACGGTTCCCCGTCCGCTCTGACCAGGACGGTCACGGGCGCACCTTCGGGTGCTCGGCGAGCGTCTTCTTCACGATCGGCCATTCCTCGGCCAGCACGCTGTAGTAGATCGCGTCGCGGCGGCGCCCGTCCGGCATGGGGTTGTAGCTGCGCAGCACCCCCTCCTCAACGGCGCCGATGTTGCGCAGGCCGCGCCGGGCCTGGGTGTTCAACACATCGGTCTTGAACTCCACCCGCAGCGCGCCCAGGCGCTCGAAGGCGTGCTCCAGCAGCAGGAACTTGGCCCACCGGTTGATCCCCGTGCCGCGGAAGTCACGGCCGAGCCACGACCAGCCGATCTCCAGCCGAGAGTCCGGCTCGGACAGGTTGCCATAGCTCATGCCGCCCGCGACCCGGCCGGTGCGCTTGTCGGTGACGACGAAGACACATCGCCGGCCGGCCCGATGGTCGGCGAGAGCGCCGTCGAAGAATGCCTCGAAGTCGGCGTCGGATGCCACTCGGGAGACGAAGTACCGCCAGATGCCCGGGTCGAAGGCGATCGCCCGCAGCGCTTCCCGGTCGGCCTCGGTGACGGGTGCGAGGCGGACGTGGTCGTTGTCCAGGACGGCCGGGCCGTCCGTGCGCCAGGCCACCGGTCAGGCCCCCGCTGGAGCGTGCCGGGACAGGATTTCCACACAGTCACGCAGGGTATGCATCCCGGCCAGATCGTCCTCGGTGAAATGGGCCATGTCGATGCCCGTGTCCCTGCACAGCGAGGTCAGGAACAGGACCTTGTTCAGCGAGGTCAGCCCGTAGGTACCGGTGAGGGCGGCAGCGGGCTCCAGGTCCTCGGGGGCGATGTCGATGGTCAGCACCGCGGCCAGGTTCTCCCGGACGGCGGTCTCGATGTCAGGCAGCACGGAGTCAGGCAGCATGGAGTCCCTTCCTCGGGTCGCCGAGCTGGCGCAGGTACACCGCTCGGATCTGCTTCCGCTTGGGTTTGTACTGAGATGTGAGCAGACCGTTGTCGATGCTGAACGGCTCGTCGGCCACCACGGCCCGGTGGATGTACTGGTCACCGCCGAGCGCCCGGTTGGTGGCCGCGAGCTGTGCGGAGATGGCGGCGGTGTCCGCCGGCACCGACGCCGGCGAGACGACCGCCACCAGCTCGGTCTGGGCCGGGCAGTAGAGCACGCACTCCGCGATGGCCGGGCTGGCCTTCAGGTGCTCCTCGATCTGCCTGACGATGATCTTCTTACCGTTGTCCAACACGATCGTGTCGTCGGCACGACCGAGAACGAACAGGAAGCCGTCGGCGTCGAGGTATCCGAGGTCACCGGTGCGCACGGTGCCGTCGGGGCCGAAGACCCGCTCGGAGTCGCCGGGCTCGCAGTAGGCGTACCGCCCGTTCACCGGGTACTCGGCACGGACGCTGATCACCCCGTCATCGTCGATGAGCACCTGCTTGCCCGGCAGCACCCGGCCTACGCTGCCCTCCCGGTGCGCGCCCGGGTGGTTCTTGGCCACGATGCACGTCTCGTTGAGGCCGTAGCCCTCGTAGATCGGCAGACCGAGCCGGTTGAAGAACGCGAGGGTGGCGGGATCGGCGGGCGCCGAGCCCGTCCAGAGGTAGCGGATGCGGTCGCCGAACAGGTCGCGGGCCACGTCGGCGAGGTCCCGGCCGGTGCGCTGGGCGCGGCGCTCGATCTGGCTGCGGGCACCTTCGAAGAAGCCGGGCACGCCCATGACGACGGTCGGCCGTACCTGGGTGAGTGCGACAAACGCCGCCTCGTAGGTGCAGACCGTGACGTCGTGGCCGTGCAGCAGCGCCGAATACACCCAGTAGCGCTGCTGAAGCAACGACAGCGGCAGGAACACCAGCAGATTGTCGCCGGGGCCGTGGCCGAACATGCCCTGGACGGCGTCCAGCGAGCTGTCGATGCTGCCGACGGTGGCGCCCAGGCCCTTGGGCGTGCCGGTGCTTCCCGAGGTGAACTTGATCGTGGTGACCTCGTCGGGGGCGTACCTGACCGGCGGCCGGGGCATGTCGGGCAGGTCGTCGGGCAGGTCGCCGGGCAGATCGTCGAGCAGCGCCGCGAGCTGCTCGACACCGGGCTCGCCGGACGGCCGGTCGGTGAACAGGAGGGAGAGGCCGTAGCGGTCCATGAGTTCGCGGGTGGGCGCGAACTTGCCCGGTTCCAGGCCGGCGGTCTCGACCTTGAGCCGCAGGGCGGCCAGGTCGAGCACCACCCACTCGAGGCTGTTGGCGGCGAGGATGCCGATCCGGTCGCCCGCACCGAGGCCGCGGGCGCGCAGCCTGGCCGCGACCAGGCCGGACAGTCGCCAGACCTCGGCGAGCGGGACCTCGCGGGTGCCGGCCAGCCTGGTGATGTACAGCGTCCCGCGGTCCGGGGTGGACGCCAGGAGTTTGTTGATCATGGCAGGCTCCTGCTGGTCGGGCGGAAGAACGTGGTGTGGGCGAGGGTGACCTTGCTGCCCGGCGGGATCAGCTCGACCGTGCTGGGCCACTGGTCGGGCGCCGGCTGGCCGAGGGCTTCGGCCAGCCGGACGGCGAAGCGCGGCATGACCGGCGCGGCGCCGTGCGCGAGCAGTGCGGCGGCGGCCAGCTCCAGTGCGGTGGCCGTGCGCACCTCGTCCGGCATGCCGCCGGCCCGCGCCAGCACGCGTTCCCGGCGGCTGAACCGGAGCGCGTCGGCCACCAGGGCGTCCAGTTCGGCGGCGGCCTGGTTGAGCGAGAACCCGCCGGGCCGCAGGCTGGCGGTGAGCGCCCCGAGCCGGGCAGCGAGCTGGCTGAGGAACCCGGCGTGCTCAGGGGTCCAGTTGCCGGCGTCGGGAGCCACCCCGCCGTAGTGGTCGGCCACGTGCTGGCCGAGGTCGTTCAGCCAGGCCTGCCAGGTACCGATCAGGGTGGTCGCGAGCGTGTGCTCGTAGGCGCCGGACTCGAAGTTCGTTCGCTCCGCCTCGGGGCGGCTGCGGGCGAGGAAGTAGCGCACGGCGTCCACGCTGCCGGCGTCGAGGATCTGCTTGCCCCAGATGGCGTGCCGGCGGCCGGTGGAGAACTTCAGGCCGTCGTAGAGGAAGAACTCGTTGACGTGGTAGTCGATGTCCGGCGTCCAGCCGGGCAGGGCGAGCTGGTAGAGCACCGGGTAGAGAATCGCGTGGTAAAAGCTGTTGTCGTAGCCGAAAAAGTGGACGATCTTCCAGTCGTCGGTCGGCTCGGCAGCCACCCAGTCCCGGCCGAGGCGCTCGCCGAGCTTCTGGATGCCGTGCAGGAAGCCGAAGGCCATCTCCGGCCATGCCCAGATCACCTGGCCGGCGCCGTTCGCCTCGTGCGGGGTGATGCCCCAGTCGCTGGGGTGGCTGACCGGGATGTCGACCCGCTCCCGGCGGAACAGTCGTGCGGCGAGCTCCCGTAGCCGGGCCGGGACGCGGCCCCGGCGGTGATGGTCGAGCACCGTGTCGGCGTGCTCATGCAGCGGCAGCACGTAGCGGCGGGCCGTGCCGGCAGTGGGTGCCTCGCCGGAGGGTCTGGCGACCGGATCAGCCAGGTCGACCACGGTGTTCGGCTCGCCGCACTCCTCGCAGATGTTGCCGCCGGTGACCTCACCGCAGCCGGGGCAGCCGCCGCGGACATCGACCTCGTAGAGGTATTGGCCGGTTTTCGGGTCGAACAGCGCGGGGCCGTCGCTCGGGGCGATCGCGCCGGAGTCGACCAGCCTGGTGAAGAAGTCCTTCAGCGCGGGGACGTAGCTGGGGTCGGCGTTCGTGACGGTGTACTGGTCGAGCGGGATGTCCATCAGTCGCAGGGTTTCCGCGATCTCGGCGCTGTAGTGCGCGGCTGTTTCGGCATTCGACCTGCCTTCCCGACGAGCGCAGTCGACCACGTAGGACTGGAAGTCGTCGCTGCCGGTCAGGTGCCAGATGTTGGCGCCGTTCATCCGTTGGAACCGGACGTAGGCGTCGGCACCCAGGTACGGGCCGGAGAGGTGGCCGAGGTGAAGGTCGCCGTTGGGGGTGGGCGGCGTCGAGAAGACGAACACCGGGCGGTCGCCGTGCTCACTGGTCACCGGGGTGGCCGAGGACACCGCGCGGGCGCCGTCGCGCCAGTACTGGGTGAGGAAGACCAGATCCTGATCCCCGGTGTTCTCCACGACGTGGGCCTCGAACGGCTCGAACAGGACGACGGTGCCCGGCGCGACCGGGTGGCGTCCGGAGCCCACGACGAACTCGCCGCGGCCGGCAACGATGACGATCAGCTCGGTTTCGTCGTGCCGGTGGTGCGCCGAGGCGACGCCCGGTGCGACCCGGCCCCAGGCGGCGCCGGTGCCCAGCCCGTCGACCGAGACCATGTCGATCCCGAATGCTTCGGAGAGTGCGGCGGCGCCAAAGCGATCGATGATCATGCGGTGTCCTTCTCGTCGAGCAGGTCGGCGGCTGCCGCGGCGATCGCGGGGGCCAGCCGGTAGCCGGAACCGCCCGCCGCGCCGGCGAACAGCACCCGGCCGTCGGCGGTGACCGGGCGCACGATCGGCGTACGGTCGGGGCTGTAGGCGTCGCAGAACACGCGGCCGGAGACACAGTACGGGCTGAGCTTCGGGGCGTAGCGCTCCAGGATCGCCCGGCCGCGGTCGAGGTCGTCGGCGGACAGCCCCCCGGTCAGCGCGTCCGGGGTGACGTCCCAGTCGGGTGAGGTGTAGCTGAACAGCCAGTGGCCGCGGTGGGCCAGCGGTAGCAGGAACGCGTCCTCGTCGTGGAAGACGGTCGTGCGGTCGTGCGGGGTGGCGGGTCGTTCGATGTGCAGGGCGACCACTTTCTTGATCCGGACGCCGAGCGGGGCAAGCAGCTCCGGCCAGGCCAGCCAGGGACCCGGCGCCAGCACGACGCGGCCGGCGGTGAGCCGGGCACCGGTGCTCAGCGTGAGGACGACGCCGTCCGGTGCGGACCCCACGGCGGTGACCGCGGTGCCCTCCCGGAACGCTGCGCGGCCGCGGAGCCGAGCGGCCAGGAGTTGGGTGAGCGCGCCGACGTCGGCGTAGTGGGCGCCGTCGCCGTCCCAGCCCTGGCCGGCCGGGCGCAGCCGCGCTTCGGGGAGGTAGTGCTCCCGGACGGCGGCTTCGTCGGTGCTGACCACGGTCAGGCCCACCGGGTGGATCGGCACCTGTGGGTCTCGCCGGCGCAGGTCCTCGTACCAGCGATGGCTGTAGGCGGCCAGCGCCCGCACCCGTGGGGTGGCACCGCGCGGGAAGTGCAGGCCGGCGGAGAACCGGGACACTCCGCCGCCAACCAGTCCCCTGTCGATCACCGTCACCCGCCGGTGGGGCGCGCGGGCCAGCGCCTCGGTGGCCACCAGGCAGCCGACCACTCCGGCACCGACCACCACGACGTCGGCGCCCACATAATCGGGCGCCCTTTGGCCCAGGATCGTCCCGGAAAGAGGGGCCTCCGGGCGTGCAGCTTCGCCATAATCGCACGCCCTTTGGCCCAGGATCGTCCCGGAAAAAGGGGCCTCCGGGCGTGCAGCTTCGCCATAATCGCACGCCCTTTGGCCCAGGATCGTCCCGGAAAAAGGGGCCTCCGGGCGTGCAGCTTCGCCATAATCGCACGCCCTTTGGCCCATTAGCGGGCCCCTGTCTTGGGTGACCACTCGACGAACGCCGGGTCCTGTCCCCTGCTCCGGACGCCGCGGATCCGGTCGACGATCCGCTGGCTGCGCCAGGCGGTGAGGCTGAGGTTCGGGTCGGCGAGGCCGCGCTGCGTGCGGACCGCATTCTGCAGGAACAGGTTCCGGTCGGCCGGGCCGTCCCAGTTGGCGGCGAAGTCGGCGTCCACCTGATACTCGTCGTCCTCCCGCGCCAGGCGCTGCTCCAGGGGGGCCAGGAAGTCCATCCGGGCCGGCTGGAACCCGGTGGCCCAGATAATCACTTCGGCCTCGAAGATCTCCAGGCCGCCGGCCAGGT
>NZ_CDXDOR010000007.1:49532-72768 GCF_978021225.1 Frankia sp. CeTa3Moorea
TGGACGGAGATGCTCCAGCCGTCCGGCGAGCACGCCTCGACGCCGACCACCTCGCGGTTGGGGTAGAGCCCGGTGAGCTGCGGGGCGCCAGTGATGAACCGGTGGACGTAGATCTGCTGATAGATTTCCCGGGCGGTGGACTCGGAGATGCCGTCGCTGGTCAGCACCTGCTGGCTGTTGAAGTCGGCCCGTACGGCCAGGTCGAGCTCGGCAAAGTAGTCGGAGTGGCAGGGCATGTAGAACTCGTTGGTGAACGGCGAATCGTCGATCGGGAAGTAGTTGCGCCGTCGGGACAGCCACGACACCCGGTGCGGCAGTTCGCTGTCGGGCCGGGAGATCAGGTCGAGGAACGCCTCGGCGCCGGATTGGCCGCCGCCGATCACCGCCACCCGCTTGTCGCGCAGGCCGACGGCTTTCGACCTGAACTCGCTGACATGGAACTGAGTGCTGCCCAGGTGCGGGCGGGCGAACATCGGCACCCACGGCACGGTGCCGACGCCGACCACCACGTTGTCGGCGAGGAGGGTGCGCTTGTCGGTCTGCACGACAAAGGCGTCGCTGGTGAAGTCGACGGACTGCGCCTCCTCGCCGAACACAACGTTCTCGTTGCGGCTGCAGGCCCAGCCGAGGTAGTTACGGAACTCCGCACGGGGCACTTTTTCGAACTGTGCGTTGAGGTAGTGGTAGATTCGCCCGCGGTCGTGGAGATAGGCTATGAACGAGAATGGGCTGGTCGGGTCGGACAGGCTCACAAGGTCCTTGAACAAGGACACCTGGAGGGTCACTCCCGGGATGAGCTGATCGTCGTGCCAGGTGAATTCGGCCTTCCTGTCGATGACCAGGTTCGGCATCCCTGGGTCACCGTGCAACAGGGCTGCCAGGCTCAGGTTGGCCGGTCCGGCCCCGATTCCGACACAGCGGTACCGCGGAGACTTACTCCCCATGAGAAGAGCTCGCTTTCAGCGTTCGGACAGACGAACTTACATTCGCTCGTGAAACCGGCCGCGCGGGCCCAGGGCGTCGGCGATGGCGAGGCGCAGCACCTCGGAGGCGCCCTCGTAGATCCGCAGCGACCGGATCTGCCGGTACAGCCGCTCCGGCAGGCTGTCGTGCACCAGCCCGGCCGCGCCGTAGACCTGCACGGCCGCGTCCACGACCTGCTGGGCGGCCTCGGTGGCGTACAGCTTCGCGATGCTGGAGTGCCTGGCCAGCGGGGCGCCCCGGTCGGCCTCCCAGGCGGCCCTGGCCACCAGGAGGGCGGCGGCGTTCAGCCGTACCTCGACATCGGCGAAGCTGGCCTTCACCGTCGGCAGGTCGAACAGCCGCCTGCCGTACGCGGCCCGTTCCCTGGCCCTGGCCAGAGCGGCGTCGGCGGCCCGGCGGGCGAAGCCGAGCGCCGCGGCGCCGACGGTGAGACGGAACCGTTCGAGCAGCTCCATGGCCACGATGAACCCGCCGCCGCGGGAGCCCAGGACGGCGTCGGCCGGGACCCGGCAGCCGTCGAACTCCAGCCGGGCGATGTCGCGTTCGGCCACCAGGTCGATCGGCTCGATCCGCAGGCCCGGGGTGCCGGCCGGGACGAGCAGCGCGGTCAGGCCCAGCGCGGCCGGGCCGTCGCCGGTGCGGGCCACCACGCAGAAGACGTCGGCGCCCGCGGCGCCGGCGATCCACGTCTTGTTCCCGTCCAGGACGTACTGCGCGCCGTCTGGCACGGCGCGCAGGGCGAGCGCGGCGACGTCCGAGCCGGCCTGCTCCTCCGACAGCGCGAACGCGCCGGCCAGCTCGCCACGGGCCATGCCGGGCAGCCAGCGCCGCTTCTGCTCGTCGGTGCCGTGGCGCTGGATCGGCCAGGCGGCCAGGACCTGGATCGAGAACGCGAAGTCGGCCAGGTCCTCGGTGTAGGCCAGGGCTTCCCTCGTCAGGCACAGGCTGCGCAGGTCGGCGGGCTCCAGCAGCCCCGCGGCCCCCAGCTCGCGCAGCACGCGGGCGCCGTACTTCGCCGGCGCGCCGGTCCGGGCTGCCGCCGCCAGATCGGCGCGGGTGTCCCAGAACCTGCCGAGCGCCTCGGCCAGCTCGCGGTGTGGCTGCTCGTAGAACGGCAGCGCCACCAGCTCCGGGTCCAGGCTCATGCGGCGGCCCGCCCTGCCATCAGGCGCCTGGCCAACTGCGGCTCGACGAAGAACGCGAACGAGGCGTAGCCGCGCCACACCCGCTGCCAGGCTCGCTCGACGGCAACCGGGCCGGCGGTGCGGCCGACGTGGTCGAGGTAGCCGACGATCAGGTCGGCCGCCTGGCGGGCGTGGCCGGCCGAGACGTTGTCGATGGACAGATGCGCTGCCTCGTAGGCGATGTCGAAGCGGTGATGGCGCATCTTCTCCATCTCGTGCAGCCGCAGCTCGCCGAGGCCGAACATCTCTATCCCCAGGCTGTAGCCGAGGATCTCCTCGTAGCGGGAGTCCGGGAACAGCGCCAGGCTGAGCTGGTAGGTGGCGTACGGGTAGGTCAGGTCGGGCAGCTCGGCCTGGGTGAGGAACTCCTCCGAGCGCAGGTGCGGCAGGTGGATGCCCATGCTGGTCAGGGCCTGGTAGATCAGCGTGATGTGGTTCTTGGCGACGTCGCCGCGGCCCATCTCGTCGGCGTAGATGGCGAACAGCGGCCCGTCGCTGGGGCGGTGGAAGCGGCCGGTGTTGCCGATCCGGTGCATGCAGGCGCCGTCGACGAGGTTGCCCAGCGCGAACCGCTTCTGGTTGTTGATCACGTTCTTCCTGGACGGGATGTCGGTCAGCGGCCGGAAGGGCTCGACGAGCTTCGTCCAGTAGAGGGTGTCCACCCGCTCCCACAGCGCCTCGGGGCTGTAGTCGAACCAGGTGGCGTCGGTGTAGCGCCCGGCGGCTCCCAGCTCGAACATCCCCTCGGCCTGGGCGAGCACCAGCTCGACGCGGCTGCGGGCGGCAGCCAGCACACTGGGGAACCGCTCGACGTTGACCAGGCGGTACAGGAACTGACGCTCGTCGAGAGCCGGCGGCTCGGCGGCGAGGACGTCGCCGGGGTCGGCAGCCACGAGCGCACGCTGCCAGGCAGCGGCGCCCTCGTCGCCGGCGGTGCAGGCAGCCAGGTCGGCGCCGGGTTCCTCACCCGCGGCAACAGCGGCCGCCCACTGCCCGATCGTGCGCGCTTCGGCCTCGTCGAAGATCCCGAACATCGGTCCGCCGAACGTGATCGCCCTGGTGAAGCGGCAACCGCCGGCCCGCAGCGGCTTCAGCTGGCTAGAGGAGCGAAGCTGGCGGGTGAACGCCGCGGCGTCAAATGCCGGGTCGGCGAACAGGTCGCGCAGCGGGGTACCGGAGATCTGCACCTTGTGGTGCTGGCGGCCCGCGTACGGTGCGTGCCTGGCGACGATCAGCGCCACTCTGGCGTCGAGTGACAGGCCCTGGTGCCAGCTCGCGAGCTCGTCGAGCATCGCCACGTGCGCGCTCTCCAGACGCACGACGAGCTGGATCGCCGCGAGCAGCCGCGCCCGGTCGGCCGGGCCGGTAGGCGACTGCTCGGTAAGCGCCAGATACTCCGCCAGCAGCGGCGCCGGATCATACCCAGGGCCGTCCACACCGGATAGTGCGGCGTCGGTGCCCAGTGCCCGGAAGGCGCAGTGCACGCCGACCACCTCGGGCAGGAAACTGGCCGGCAGCCGGGACAGCGCCAGGTAGAAGGCGGCCGTCACCACGGTGAGCGGCCGGGCCTGCGCTGCGGTCAGGAAGTCGGTGGCCGCCAGGCCAGGGAGCACCACGCCGTGCTCCGCCAGCAGCCGGCGGCGCTGATGGGCCAGGGTGCGCTCGGCCACGCCACGACCCAGCAACTCCAGCTGCTCGGCGCCCAGCCGGTTGACGATCATGGCGGGTTGGGTCGCTGGCTGCGACACGGTGTCCAGCCAGCAGCCTTCGATCAGCGCGAGCGGGGCGCGCTGCCGCAGCACCGCGGCCACAGTCTCGGCCGAAGCGGTGCGGAGCCGAGCGGCGACCCCCGCAATCGCCACGCGGGAGCCAGCCAGCTCGGCGAGCACGTGCTCCCGGTCCGGACCGGCCTCCCTGTCCGGACCGGCACTGTCCGGCAGGAACGCGGCGAGCACCCGGCGGGCGGCCACCAGCGTCGCTTCGGACTCCTGCTCGACCAGCAGCTGGCGGTACAGGGCGGCCGGCGGCCCGGCCACGGCCGCGGCTGTCTCGGCGGCCGCGGCCGGGCTGCACTCGAACGGTCCCAGCGGCAGCGAGGTCGTCAGATCGGTCATGCGGCTTTGCTCCTCGCGGCCAGGTGAGCGGCGAGCCCGTGCATCTTCCCGGTGGCCTCGAACGCCTGGCCGCGGCAGTTGAGGTGCAGCCTGTCGCTGCAGTAGATGCCCGCGTCGGCGCAGAGCGGATGGTCGGTGAACGAGACGAAGATCGCGCCGTACTCCTGGGACACCTCCCGCGTGATCCGGGTGACGATCCTGGTCGCCTTGCTGAACATTTCCCCGTACTTCTCGGAGACGATGCCCGCCTGGCTGATATCGAGCATCCCGATGGTGAGGATGTCGGCACCGGTCACCCTGACCCTGGAAACGATCTCGGTCAGCTCGGTGCGCACGGTGATCGGATCGAAGCCCGGCCTGATGAAGTCGTTGCCGCCGCCGGAGAGGAACACCAGGTCGGGCTTGAAGTCCAGGGCCGGCTGCAACTGCGTCTGGCGGATTTCGGTCAGCGTCAGATCGCGCTTGGCCAGCCGAATCTCGTCGAGGTCAGGGTGAATGCGGTGCAGCACGGCACTGATCCGGTCCACCCAGGACAGGTCCTGGTAGCCGGGCACAGCTTCGCGTATTCCGGTCGAGATGCTGTCGCCGATCACCGCGATCCGCTTCCACGGCGCGCCCGCCAGCAACTCCACACCGGCTTCGGTGGAGGTAACGTACGGGTCGGTGGCTTCGGTCAGTTCGGTCATCCCTCGTCCTCGCCGTTGTCGCCGCCGTCGCCGTCGGAGCCGGAGCCGGCGCCGCAGGCTATGGCCGCGGACACTTCCCGCTGCCGGGTGGCAAACTCCAGCCTGGCAATTTCGTCGGCGATCCGCTCGTCATCAGCGCTTATCTCGGCCCCGTCGACCCGGCTGAACCCGAGGACGCCCAGCTCACGCAGGCTCTCCTGTATCCTGGGGCCGAACAGGTTGATGTCCTTCAGCGTTGGGACAATCCGGGTGAACACCCGGCGCCGGAATTCGCGCTGGGCGGGCGAGCGGTTGGCCAGCGCGATGCATTCTTCGGCACCGTAGTCGAGTTTGCGCCACATCTCCTCGCCGACGAACCGGTCCTTGAGCACCCAGCACGCCTCGACCGCGAAATCCTCCCGCTCACGCAGTTCGGCGGTGCTGAGCTGACTGTAGTAGTCGCGCAGTGCCAACCGTCCGAACGCGACATGACGCGCCTCGTCCTGCAGCACGTAGGCGTTGAGCGCCTGCGCCAGCGGATCGCGCATCCGGTCGCGCTGGATGCTGAACGCCGCCAGCGCCAGGCCCTCGATCATCACCTGCATGCCGAGGTAGGTGATGTCCCAGCGGCTGTCACCGATGATCGCCTCAAGCAGGCCGCGCAGACCGGTGGAGATCGGGTACTGCACTTTGATCTTGGTCTGTAGCATGCGCTGGTACGCCTCGACGTGCCTGGCCTCGTCCATCACCTGCGTGGCGGCGTAGAACTTCGAGGCGATGTCCGGCACGGCCTGGACGACCTTCGCCGAGCACACCAGGCCGCCCTGCTCACCGTGCAGGAATTGGGAATAGAGCCAGCCGGCTATATGCCGGCGGACGGTGGTCCGCTCCGCCTCCGGCAGGCGCTCCCACACCGGCGTGCCGGCGATCCAGATGAACTCGTCGGGCAGGCCGAGCGGGTTGTCCGGGTCGACGTCGTGGCTCCAGTCCAGCTGCGTCTCGGCGTCCCACTGGCGCTGCTTGCCGCGGGAGTACAGGTTCAGCATCTGCTCGGTGCCGGCGTCGTAGTCCCAGGTGAACAGCGCGTCCCCGCCGAGCGGAACGGCCCAGCCACCAGCCAGCTCCGCCATCGTGTCTGACTTCATGACCACTCTCTTCAGGTCTCTTCAGGTCTCTTCAGGCTCGGCTGACGACAGCGCGCCGAAGACGTGAGGACACGGCCCCGAAAGCCCACGCCGGGGGCGGCGTGCCGTCCGGCCGCAGGAACAGCGCGGCCGACTCGGCCACGGCGCACGGCAGCAGGCGGTTGAACCGGCTGCCACGGCAGGCCGCCCGGAACTCCGCCCCGCCGTCCCGACCATGCTCGGCCGCGAGGTAGGCGAACGCCGGGTCCAGGGCGCGCCACTGACCGTCGAGGTGGACCTCGCACCAGCCGTGATCGTTGCCGACGAGGCCCAGCAGGAAGCCGCGGCGGGCCCGCGCCTGGAATCCTTCGGCCCGCAGCCGGTTGGCGAGGACCCTCCCCGCCACGACGCAGTCGGCGACACCCAGATCCCAGGACCGTCGGTGGTCGGTGCGCAGCGGCTCGGCGATCGCCTGATAGCGCACCGCGCCGCTGTCGAAGGCACCGAGGACGTCGTCGAACGCCGCGCGGACCCGGCGGTCGGTGATGTCGAAACGCTCGCCGGTGAGCCGGACGCGCACCTGGTACGGATCGACCTGATAACCCTCGGCGACGACCGGCCGCGGCAGGTCGGCAGCCGGGTCGTCCAGGAGCTCGACGCCCTCGGCGTCCAGATCCGGGACCGCCACCTGGAAGGTCTCACCGGTGGGTGCCCGGTGTACCGCAACCGTCCAGTCCAGGGGCACGAACCAGCTGTCCGGCTCGGCCGCCACAAACCGCATGAGCAGCCGCCTGGCCAGTTCAGGCACCGTGGTGCCGGTGCCGGAGTGCAGCGCCGCGTTGGCGACGTCGGTGTAGTCGAGCAGGCCGTCGACCTGCCGCAGGCCGAGCGCGACGACCCCGGCTTCGTCGGTGCACAGCACGGTGGCCGCGTCGGCGAGGGTGGTGTCGAAGACGGCCAGGTCCGGCGGGGTCGGCTCGAAGCGGAGTCTCACATGAGTTCCTTGATGAGCTCGGCAAGGTCACGTGCGGTAACCGCCGCGAACGGGACGTCGTCGGGAATCGCCACACTCAGTGCGTCCTCGAGATCCACCACCACGCTGAGGATCACCACCGACTCGATCTTCGGTAGCAGGTGCATGGGGAGATCCAGGTCGATGTCGGCCTTGTCCATCTGCAGCCGGTTGGCCAGGGCGGTGGCCACCGCGTCCTCGACGGTCTGCATACTCATGAGGCGTCCTTCACGGTCTTCTGGTAGAGGTCCCTGGCGGCTTGGCGGCGAACCTTGCCGGAGCTGGTGTGCGGGATGGAGCGGACGGGCACGGGGTGCACGAACGCCACCCCGGGGCCGAGCTCAGCGGAGATGGCCGCCTCGACGGCACTCGTCAGAGCGGCGGCCTCCGCACCCTCGAGCGGTGTCTCGACGAGGACCGCGAGGTGCTCGAAGCCGCCGTCCCTGGCCTGGAGGGCGGCGCAGGCCCGGACGTCGAAACCCTGGACGCGGCGCGCGATCTGCTCAACGTCTTCGGCGTAGTAGTTCTGACCGCGGATGATTGCCATGTCCTTGAGGCGGCCGACCAGGAACAACTCGCCCTCGGCCTCGAACCCGAGGTCACCGGTGCGCAACCAGCCGTCGGAGGTGAAGGGCTGTTGGTCGGCGGGCAGCCCGAGGTAGCCGCCCATCACGGCCGCGCCACGGATCTGGACCTCGCCGACCTGACCGGCACCCGGGGCGTCGATCCGGAAGGCGATGCCCGGCGCCGCCGAACCGCAGGCGACGACCTCACGGGCGTTGTCGGCCTCCGGGGCGACGCGGGCGACCTCGTCGCCCGGCGCGAGGGCGAACCGGTCGACGGTGAGGTGCCACGGCAGGTCCTTCGGCGTCGCCCAGCTGACGACGAGCGTGGCTTCGGCCATGCCGTAGCACGGAAGCATCGCCTCGGGCCGGAACCCGTACGGGCCGAACACCCGGTTGAATGCCTCCAGCGTCGACCACTGCACGGGCTCGGCGCCGTTGCAGGCGGCCCGCCACCCGGACAGATCGAGTCCGTCGGGAGCGCCGCCGGCTTCGACCGCCTCGACCATGCGCTGATAGGCGAAGTTGGGCATGGGCAGCACGCTGGCGCCGGACGCCGCCGCGCCAGCCAGCCAGCCGCGGGTGTCCCGGAGGAAGTCGGTGGTGCGCCAGAGGTTGACCGAGCAGCCCCTGGCCAGGTGCGCGAGCATGCCGAACAGGCCCATGTCGTGGAACAGCGGCAGCCAGATGCCGATCTCGTCGGTCTCGGTCAGGCCCAGGCCGTCGGCTATGGCCGCCAGGCCGGCCAGGATGGTGTCGGCGGTCAGCCCGACACCCTTGGGCGCCGAGGTGCTACCGGAGGTGTACTGGATCACCGCGAACTCGTCGGCCGGGTTCTCACCGACCGGCCCGGCCGGCTCGGGTACCTCCGTGATGTCGTCCAGCCGGACGTTCGGCAACGTTCCGAGCCGGCTGAGCAGGTGCGCGCTCTGGCCGTCCACCAGCAGGGTCTCCAGCTCGGCGTCCTCGATGACGCGGCGCAGGTGCTTCTGGTAGCCCTCGCTGCTCCCGAACGCCACGGGGAGGGCGATGGGCACCGCGGCAGCCCCGATCCGGAAGCACGCGAGCAGCCCGCGCAGCCAGGGTTCGCCGTTGGCCATCAGGATGCCGACGCGACGCCGGCCGGCGATCACTGTTGCCGTCCGCTCGGCGTCGGCCAGCAGTTGCGTGACGGGTACGGATCGTCCCTCGAACGGCAGGTGCAGTGCCGTCTTCGGGCGGGCGTTGGTGCCTACCGCATCCCAGAGCGCGCTCACCAGGTCTCCCCCTTGCCCGAATAAACGAAATAACGCCCCAAATCGGGAGATTGACGGAATCAATGGAAGCGAAACACAAGTTACGTCAGAGCGCAAGAAGGTTACTAATCTTCAATCAATCGTTCGATTTCGACGATCTTTATCGTGATCATCTGGGGTGGGAACGGGCTGGGCAGATAACGAATCGGGGTCCAGGCGGTCGCGTCGATGGAGACGATCACTTTCCGGACCGCCGCGCCGATCCTGACGATGATCGAGAAACGGGCGTCAGCCCCGCCGCGGGCGGCGACCCCGGCCACCGGGTAGAAACACACTGCCGGCGCGGGAGAGTACCAGACGGGTCTGTTGCATCAACGAAGCCCACTGTCTCGGCGACCCCGGCCAGACATGATCGATTCATGCAGGTCGACCCATGAGGATGCACGCGGTCAGTTCGGGTGTACGACCCTGCGTGGCACGGGCCAGGCCGGTCAGGTCGTGGCCGAGCCGGGCGAAGAGACCCTCGTCCCGGGGGCGGCGTAGCAGCGGAACCAGCCGCCCCACGGCATCACCGAATAACCCCTCGCAGCCAAGACGGCGAGGGGTTTCAAGCCAACTCGGGAATAGTGATCTCTGTGTCCCTGCCGCTTAGCATGCCGGTGCGGTGCCCCGAGCAGTCGTAGTGCCCGGGGCACCGCACCCCATCTTCACGGACGCAGTAGCGGATCGGCTCGCCACTCCTCACCAGGCCAGCGCCTCTGGTCAATGTCGCCGATCACCCTGTTGTAGCTGGCGACATGGTCGGCGAACTCCTCCGCAGTCGGCAAATCACCGACGTGGAGGTCCTGGTGGGCGCCGCGCAGACGGTCACGCAACTGGCGCTCAACCCACGAGGCGGTGTAAGCATGCATCGCGGAGTGGCCGGCGATGCCACTCGTCACCACGGCCATCATGGTCCAGCACACCAGCTCCCCGACAACGGCAGCGTGGATGTGGCGCCCGGCAGGGTCATCGGGACGGCTGGCGATGATCTGCGCGACCTGGTCAGCGAGATCGAGCACCTGTGGAGTCGAGGATCGCTGGTGGACTAGCGCTCCGAACTCGCCGGGATTCCCGGCCATCATGGTGCCCAGATATACCGTGATCGCCTCCGTGGCACCTTCGAAAATTCGGAACAACCGGAAGTCGCGGAAGTGCTGGCCGACGATGCTGGTATCGAGAAAGCCCCGAGCGGCCAACACCTGGAGGGCCGTGTCCACGGCCCTCCAGGCCAGCTCACATCCCAATATTTTTGCACAGAAATACCAGGCGTCGGGGACGACCTGGCCAGCGTCACGCCACGCTGCGATACGGAAAAGCAAAGTCTCTACCGCCTGGACCGCAGCCCCGGCCTCGGCGAATATCTGCCGAATCCGGCCATTCTCGGCCAGATAGCCGGTGGCGACCTCACGCCCCTTGGCAAACCGCTGGGCCAGCTCCAAGGAGCGCATCGCCGCTCCCAGCGTGCTCGCGGGAAGCACCACTCGACCAGCCATAAACGCCGTCTTGGCCGCGGACAGCCCCTTCCCCTCAACCCCCAGCAGCGCCGACGGAAGCACCCGCAGGTCCGTGAAGGTGAGGTCGTACTGCGGGACGGCACGCAAGCCCAGAGTCAGCATTTCCGGGCCAACGCCGAAGCCAGGTGTGCGGCTGTCGACCAGGAAACCCGTGATGCCCATAGCTTGGCCACGTTCGTTATGGAGCTGCGCGAATACGTTCACGTACCGTGCGTCTCCACCCAAGGAGATCCACTTTTTAGTGCCGTTAATCGTGTAGCTGCCATCAGCATGCTTCGTCGCGCGGGCGGTGAGCCCCCTGACGTGCGAACCGATACTCGGTTCACTGATCGCGCTCGTGATCAGTGCCTGGCCCCGGCCCAGGCGCGGCAGCACGTCGCGCTTGACCTCCTCACCCGCGAAAAGCGCGATCGGCGGGGTCCCCAACGTGTTGTGCACCGCGCACAACACCGCGAGGTTGGCGTCGATGGCCCCAAGCTGTATAAACACCCTGGCCATGTCGGCGTTCGACAGCTCCTGCCCCTGGTATTTTCTGGGGATCTGTAACCCGAGCAAACCCACGTCGGCGAAATCCGACACCAACGCAGGCGGCAACGAGCGGCGCTCGTCCATCAACCGGGAGTTCAGAAAATTCCGCGCGTACTGACGCAGAAAGTCCAGCATCCGCGCTACCGAGGCCGATGCCGGGGCTATCTCCGGCACGCCGTCCGTTGCCGTCGGTGGGGTAAGAACCTGTCCAGGGGCCTTCAAGCCCATCCTCTAGTCCTCCCGACTGGGTCCAGTTCACTGGTCCAGCAGTTCCGCCAGCACCTGAGACTTCAGCAGAGTAGCACACCTTTCAGAAGCGTATTTGAGAATAGAAATCTGTGACTGTCTGTGACCTTGATAGGTGTGCAGTGGATGCGCATGCGCCGGAACACGGCCTGGTGGGGTGGGGGGGCGGTCGGGGATTCTGGAAGTCCGCAGTCACCGCCGCCCCAGGAGCATCGCAAAGTCGTATTTATGCTGGTCACGAGGGTGATCTCCTGGTCGGGATAGCGGCGTGGCGGCGTAAGGCTCGAGCGGTGTTGGCGAAACCAGCGAACCGGAGCAGGCTGATCACCAGGGTGCGGAGAGCAGCCATGACCTGGGGACCGCTGCCGATGCGAGCCCGGTGCAGGCCATCACCCAACGTGACGCCACTAAAGCCGGGGGCCGGGTGTTTCGGGAGACGACGTCGGCATCGATGCCGAGGGCGATTCCGCCGCCGTCCCACGCCGCCCCGCTCCCCACCCGAATGTGGATCAACCAGCCCCAGTGACGATCGAGACCGAGAATGCGCGCCAAGAACCGACCCGCCCGCGGGAAACATCCGGGTGGCGCAGGTCACCTCGGCGAGGCGCGCGGGTGGCGACACTGGCGTGGTCCGGCCCGGACGTGTGTTTCGTCGGGGTGCGCGCCGTTTGGTCCGGTTGCCGACATTGACACGAGCTGGCGTGCGGGGGCATCCTGGCCGGGCAGCACCTCGTTCGGTGAGGCGTCTGCGCGGACATAGGCCACTGACCTTGAACGTCGAGAGACGCCCCGGGTCAGGACAGCTCTCCCCGGGCTAAGGGGTGAGCCCAAGTGGCTTCCCGGTGGGGATTACGCCGCGCAGTGCCAAAGCTCTGACGAGGAGGGGTGCTCGGTGTCGCCCGGCTTCCGCCGGGTGTGGTTGTCGCGGTCACCCCGCCTGGACTAGTCGCGCCTGCGGGCGCCTGGTGGAAGGGGGGTGGCGGGATGAGTCCCGGCCATAGTTGCCGTCTGTCTTGGGCTGACTCGGTGACCCCCGTCGCCTCGGTGACCCCCCTCGCCTGAGCCTGCCGACACAACCATGCGGGCGGACGCGGATGCCGTTCGCGGCCCGGGGAGCTGACGTGATGACTGTCGTGGAGAACGCGTTTTACGCCGCGGGCCGGCGCTTGGCGCGGCCGGGCTCGCTGGGCGAGACCTACCAGTTGCTGCGGGACCGCCGGGGCCGGAACAAGCAAGATCTGGCGTGGATCGGTCTGGTCCACCCGGACGAGCGGGAGATCGCTTCGATCGCGGCCGAGTTCGACCTGCACGAGCTGGCAATCGAGGACGCGGTGCAGGCACATCAACGGCCGAAGCTGGAACGGTACGGCAAGACCCTGTTCGTGGTGTTGCGGGCCGCCCGTTATGACGACGCGCGGGAAGAGGTTGACTTTTCCGAACTGCACGTCTTCGTCGGGGACGACTTCGTCATCACAGTTCGGCACGGGGATACGCCGGATCTGCCTCGGGTGCGCCGGCGGATGGAGTCCGACCCGGAGCTGTTGGCCCACGGCCCGGAGGCGGTGTTGTACGCAATCCTGGACCGGGTCGTCGACGATTACGCCCCGGTGGTGGACGGGTTGGTGAACGACATCGACGAGATCGAGACCGAGGTGTTCCGGGGAGCTCCGGCGGTGAGCCGGCGCATTTACGAGCTGTCCCGTGAGGTCATCGAGTTCCAGCGGGCGGCCAAGCCGCTGCTGGGCATGCTGGACGCGCTGGCCGCGGGGTTCGCCAAGTACGGCGTGGACCCCGAGCTGCAGCAGTACCTGCGGGACGTGTCCGACCACGCGGTGGGCGTGGTGGAGCGGATCGAGGGGTTCCGCCAACTGCTGGCGAACATCCTGACCGTCAACGCCGCGCTGGTCGGGCAGCGGCAGAACGAGGAGATGAAGACGCTGACCGAGTCGAGCCTCGCGCAGAACGAGGAGGTCAAGAAGATCTCGGCCTGGGCGGCCATCCTCTTCGCGCCCACCCTGATCGGCACTGTGTACGGGATGAATTTCGAGACCATGCCGGAACTGAGCTGGGAGTTCGGGTACCCGTTCGCGCTCGGCCTGATGGCCTTGGTGTCCATTATGCTGTACGTGATCTTCAGGCAGCGGCGGTGGCTGTGACCAGCGCGAGGAGGACGAGGGCGTCGGCTGGCCCACGTATCGTGAGGTTGCCGCCGGTGTGGATTGCACAGCCCGCTCCGGCTTCCTCGAACAGCCGGTTACGTATCGCCCCGCAGGCTCGTGAGCGGCGGCTCGTACGCGGACACTGGGGCGTATGGCGAGCGGCAGACTGCGGATCTACCTCGGCGCGGCGCCGGGGGTGGGCAAGACCTACGACATGCTCTGTGAGGCTCAGCGGCGCAAGGCGCGCGGAACGGACGTCGTGGTCGGGCTGGTGGAGACCCATGGGCGACCGCGGACCGCCGCGTTGCTGGACGGATTGGAGATCATGCCCCGCCGCACGGTCTCCTACCGCGGTGCCACCTTTACTGAGATGGACGTGGATGCGATCCTGGCCCGCGCGCCAGCGGTGGTGCTCGTCGACGAGCTGGCGCACACGACCGTCCCGGGGTGCCGGAACGCCAAGCGTTGGCAGGACGTCCACGAGCTGTTGAACGCGGACATCGACGTGCTGTCGACGTTGAACATCCAACATCTGGAGTCGCTCAACGACGTCGTGGAAAGGATCACCGGAGTCCCGCAGCGGGAGACCGTGCCGGACGCGGTGGTACGCGCCGCCGAACAAGTCGAACTGGTCGACATGACACCGGAGGCGCTGCGGCGGCGGATGGCCCACGGCAACATCTACGGCCCAGACAAGATCGACGCCGCGCTGGGCAACTACTTCCGGGTCGGCAATCTGACCGCGCTGCGGGAGTTGGCACTGCTGTGGCTGGCCGACAAGGTGGACGAACAGCTCGATCACTACCGCACCGAGCACCAGATCTCCGGCATCTGGGAGACGCGGGAGCGGGTGGTTGTCGCACTGACCGGCGGCCCTGAGGGCGACACCCTGATCCGCCGGGCGGCGCGGATCGCGGATCGCGCCAAGGGTGCGGACCTGCTCGCGGTCCACGTCACCCGATCCGATGGCCTGGCCGGTGCGTCGCCCGCGCATCTGGCCCGGCAGCGGGTGTTGGTGGAGAGCCTGGGCGGCAGCTACCACCAGGTGGCCGGGGACGACATTCCCATTGCGCTGCTGGAATTCGCCCGAGCGGAGAACGCGACCCAACTCGTGCTCGGCGCGAGCCGGCGCGGCCGGCTGGCCCACATGATCGACCCTGGTATCGGCGTCACGACAACGAAACTGTCCGGGCCGATCGACGTGCACCTGGTCACCCACGAGGAGGTGGGCAAGGGGCGGCTGCTGCCCCGCCGGGCCCGTGGGCTGACCCTCCGGCGGCGGCTTGCCGGTGTCTTGGCCGCGGTCGTGCTGCTGCCGCTGCTGACCCTTGCGTTGACGCACCAGCGGACCGATCTCAACCTGACCAGCAACGTGCTGGGGTTCCTGATCGTGGTGGTCGCCGTGGCGCTGGTGGGCGGCCTGCTGCCGGCGTTGCTGGCCGCGCTTGGCGGCTTGCTGCTGCTGAACTACTACTTCATCCCACCAATACACCGCTTCATCATCGCCGAGAGTAACAACGTGCTCGCACTCCTGGCGTTCCTGGCGGTTGCGGTGATGGTGAGCAGCGTGGTCGACCTGGCCGCCCGGCGGACCAGCCAGGCGGTACGCGCTACCGCGGAGGCGGAGATGCTCTCGACCTTGGCCGGGAGCGTGCTGCGTGGCGAGCAGGCGCTGCCGGCACTGCTCGCGCAGGTGCGGGAGACGTTCGGGCTGACCTCGGTCGCCCTGCTCGAACGCGCAGCCGAGGGCGGTCAGAACGGCGCCCACAAGGCAGACCGTCACGGCTGGCGGGTGGTCGACAGCGCCGGGCCCGACCCGTGCCTGCGGCCGGACGAGGCCGACACGGAAGTACCGGTCAGCGAGAAGCTGACGTTGGTCCTGCGGGGCCGGCCGCTGCCCGCGGCGGACCGCCGGGTACTCACCGCCTTCGCCGCGCAGGCCGCGGTCGCCCTCGAACAGCGGCGGCTGGCCCAGGTGGCAGCGGAAGCCGGGCCACTCGCCGAAGCGGACCGCACCCGCCGCGCCCTGCTCACTGCCGTCAGCCACGACCTGCGCAGCCCGCTCGCCACGGCCTCGGCGGCAGTCGCGAACCTACGCGGCAACGAGGTCGAGTGGAGCGCCGAGGAGCAGGCGGAACTGCTCGCCACCGCTGAGGAAGCGTTGGACCATCTGGCCCGGCTGGTGGAGAACCTGCTCGACATGAGCCGGTTGCAGGCTGGACGCCTGAGCGTGTTCCCCGCCCCGGTCGGGCTCGACGACGTGATTCCCGGCGTGCTGCGCGACCTGGGCCCGGCAGCTCGCGACGTGGCTGTGACGGTCCCGGACGACCTTCCGCTGGCCTACGCCGACCCGGCGCTACTGGAACGGGTGATCGCCAACCTGCTGTCCAACGCGACCCGCTATTCACCCCCGGGCCAGCCCCCGCTGATCACCGCTAGTGCGTTGCGCGACCGGATCCAGCTGCGGGTCATCGACCGCGGGCCTGGACTGCCCGCGGAGGAGCGTGACCAGGCGTTCACGCCGTTCCAGCGGCTGGGCGACACCGACAACGACAGCGGCATCGGGCTGGGCCTCGCGCTCTCCCGGGGCCTGACGGAGGCGATGGGCGGCACCCTGACGCCGGAGGACACCCCCGGCGGGGGCCTGACCATGGTGGTAACGCTGCCGGTCGCGACGGTCGGCGGGTCCGCCCAGCCGGCGGGCGGTGCGGTCCTCAGATCGCGGGACGGTCAACAGACAACGAGGTCATAGTTTGACGATGAGGTCATGGCTGGCCAACGAGGTCACATGTGGATAACGAGGTCATGGCTGGAACCGGTAGCCCATGCCTGGCTCGGTGATGAGGTGGCGGGGCTGTGCCGGGTTGAGTTCAAGTTTGTGGCGCAGCCGGCCGATGTACTGGCGCAGGTAGTGGCTCTGCTCCTTGGGGGCGGGACCGCCGGCCTGGGGCAGCAGATCCCGGTAGGTCAGTAGCTTTTCGGGGTGGCGGACCAGGACGTCGAGCAGGTGCCATTCCGTGGGGGTGAGCCGGACCTCGGCGGGACCGTCCGGGCGTGCGCTGTCGGGTTTGCGGGTGACGCGCCGTGCGTCGAGGTCGATCAGATAGTCGCCCAGGGCGACGGTGAGCGGTTCGGTGGGCGGCGGGGTGCGCCGGACGACGGCGCGCAGCCGGGCGAGCAGTTCGTCGACCCGGAAGGGCTTGGTGACGTAGTCGTCGGCACCGGCGTCCAACGCTACGATCTTATCGCTGCTGCCGGCGCGCCCGGAGAGCACGATGACCGGGGCGGCGGTCCAGCCGCGCAGGGCGTGGATGACGTCGACGCCATCGAGGTCGGGAAGCCCCAGGTCGAGCAGGATGATGTCGGGTTCGTGTTCGGCGGCGGCGGCGAGCGCGCGGCTTCCGTCCGCGGCGACGGTGACCTGGTAGCCGCGGGCGCGCAGGGTGATGTGTAGCGCGCGGAGCAGCCGTGGGTCGTCGTCCACCACGAGCACGCTGGTCACGCGTCATCTCCCGGCAGTGAACCGGGCGGTACGGCGGGCAGGGTGCGAATCATCGTGAGGCCTCCGCCGGGGGTGTCCTCGGGGCTGAGCGTCCCGTTACCTGGTCCTCTTGTCGAGGGCCAGGTTCAGGGCGAGGACGTTGACCGTGGGTTCGCCCATGAAGCCCAGCGACCGGCCGTCTTCGTGGTCGTGGACCAACGCGCGGACCGTGGCCGGGTCGAGGCCGCGTTCCTTCGCGACCCGGTTCACCTGCAGGTAGGCGTAGGCCGGGGAGATGTCGGGGTCGAGGCCGCTACCGGAAGCGGTGACCGCGTCCGCCGGGACCGGGTTGTCCGTGCCCTTACCCGGCCCCTTGATCGGCACAGTGATGCCGGCCGAGTAGTCCTCGCCGGGCTTGGTGCACTCGACCTTGACGCCCTGGTACGTGGCGACGAAGGGCGCGGCCGGGCACTCCTCGTTGATGCTGACGGCCCGGGTGACCGGTCCGGTGGTGCCGCCGGTCCGGAACACCGACAGGACCGCGCCGACGCCGTTCGCGGTGCAGAAGGGACGCCGGCCGTCGGCCCCTTCCAGGTCACCGATGGCCTTGCTGCGGGCGCAGACCTGGGTGAGCAGGCTCTGGCTGCTTTCGTCCTCGTCCTTGGTGGCCGGGTCGTCGAAACTGTCGACAATGTCTTCCGGGCCGAGGTTGGACGCGGACGTTGACGTCGGATCGTACCCGTCGCCGGCCGCCGACGGGCGGGACTGGAAGTATTTGGGGATCGGGTTGCCCTTGTCGTCGGTGAACAGTTGGCCGATCTCGGCTGAACCGACGATCTGGCCGCTGGCGTTCGTGACGAACGAGCCGTTCGCCTTGTCCTTCAGCCCGGGAAGCTGCGCAATGGCCGTGATGACCAGCGGATAGGCGATGCCGGTGAGCACGGTCAGCACGAGCAGTGCGCGGAAGGCGGCGAGATGCTGCCGCACGAAGGAGGGAAGTCGGGTCACAGGCATGGTTACCGGGCTCCCGGGATGAACTGGATGACAAGGTCGATGAGTTTGATCCCGACGAACGGGATGATCAGACCGCCGACGCCGTAGATGTAGAGGTTGCGACGCAGCATCGCCGACGCGCTGGACGGGGTGTAACGGACGCCGCGCAGCGCCAGCGGGATCAGGGCGAGGATGACGAGCGCGTTGAAGATGACGGCGGAGAGGATCGCCGACTGCGGGCTGTGCAGCCGCATGAGGTTGAGCGTGTCCAGCCCGGGATAGATCGCCGCGAACATCGCCGGGATGATCGCGAAGTACTTGGCGATGTCGTTGGCGATCGAGAAGGTGGTCAGCGCCCCGCGGGTGATGAGCAGCTGCTTCCCGATCTCGACGATCTCGATCAGCTTCGTCGGGTTGGAGTCGAGGTCGACCATGTTGCCGGCCTCCTTGGCGGCCGACGTGCCGGTGTTCATCGCCACGCCGACATCGGCCTGGGCGAGCGCAGGGGCGTCGTTGGTGCCGTCGCCGGTCATTGCGACGAGCTTGCCGCCAGCCTGCTCTCGTTTGATCAGGGCCATCTTGTCTTCGGGCGTGGCCTCGGCGAGGAAGTCGTCGACGCCCGCCTCCTCGGCGATCGACCGGGCGGTCCGCGGATTGTCACCGGTGATCATGATGGTGCGGATGCCCATCCGGCGCATCTCGTCGAACCGCTCACGCATGCCCTGCTTGACGACGTCCTTGAGCTGGATCACGCCCAGGACGCGGGCCGTGCCGCCATCGGTGGCCTCGGCAACGACCAGCGGGGTGCCGCCGGAAGCGGAGATGCCGTCCACGATCTCCCCGGTCTCCGCGGGCACGGTGCCACCACGATCTCGCACCCAGGTGATCACCGCGCTGGCCGCTCCCTTGCGCACCTGCCGGTTCGGCCCCCCGTCGATCGCATCGAGGTCGACCCCGGACATCCGGGTCTGGGCGGTGAACGCCACGAACCGGGCGTGGCTGAGCTCACCGGGGCTACGCTCCCGCAGGCCGTAGGTGTTCTTCGCGTGCACGACGATGGAGCGGCCCTCGGGGGTCTCGTCCGCGAGCGAGGACAGCTGGGCCACGCTGGCCAGGTCATTCTCCGACGTGCCGCCGACCGGGACGAAGGCCCGCGCCTCCCGGTTGCCAATAGTGATCGTCCCGGTCTTGTCGAGCAGGAGGGTGTTGACGTCGCCGGCGGCCTCGACGGCCCGGCCGGACATGGCCAGCACGTTGCGTTGGACCAGCCGGTCCATGCCGGCGATGCCGATCGCGGACAGCAACGCGCCGATCGTCGTCGGGATCAGGCAGACCAGCAGCGACACCATCACGATCCCGGACAGGCCGTCGCCGTTCAGCGCGCTGGTGTCCGGCACGCCCGGCAGCTGCGCCTTCGAGAAGATCGCCAACGGCTGCAGGGTCGCGACAGCGAGCAGGAAGGTGAGCGCCAGGGCGGCCAGCAGGATGTTCAGCGCGATCTCGTTCGGGGTCTTCTGCCGATTCGCCCCCTCCACCAGCGCGATCATCCGGTCGATGAAGCTCTCGCCCGGTTTCTGAGTGATCCGCACGACGATCCGGTCCGACAGCACCCGGGTGCCGCCGGTCACCGAACTGCGGTCACCGCCGGACTCCCGGATCACCGGCGCGGACTCACCGGTGATGGCCGACTCGTCGACGCTGGCAATCCCCTCGATGACGTCGCCGTCCCCGGGGATGAACTGACCCGCCTCGACGACGACGGTGTCGCCCTGCCGCAGCCGCGGCGCGGGCACCTCCTCGAGCCGGCCGTCGTCGCGCAGCCGGTGGGCGATCGTGTCAGTCTTGGTGCGGCGTAGCGCGTCCGCCTGGGCCTTGCCGCGGCCCTCCGCAACCGCTTCGGCGAGGTTGGCGAACAACACGGTCAGCCAGAGCCAGACCGTGATCAGCCAGCTGAACGCGGTCTCGTCCCGAATCGCCAGGACAGTAGTGAACACCGCGCCGATCTCCACGATGAACATCACCGGGTTGCGCCACAGCGTGCGCGGGTCGAGCTTGCGCAGCGCGTCCGGCGTCGACCGCAGGAGCATCGTCGGGTCGAGCAGCCCCCCCTGTACCCGCCGGGGAGCCGGCGGCGGGGTCGGCGCGGGCGCCGGAACCGGCGTACCCGCAATGGTCGAGGTGGACATCTAGTGCAGACCCTCCGCGAGCGGACCGAGCGCGAGCGCCGGGAAGAAGGTGAGAGCGACGATGATCACGGTGACGCCGACGAGCATCCCCACGAACTGCGGGCGATGGGTCGGCAGCGTCCCCGCGGTTTCCGGCACCGGCTGCTGTTTCGCAAACGATCCGGCCAGCCCCAGCACGAAGACCATCGGCAGGAAGCGGCCGAAGGCCATCGCGAGGCCGAGCGCGGTGTTATACCAGTCGGTGTTCACCGTGATGCCGGCGAACGCCGAGCCGTTGTTGTTCGCCGCCGAGGTGAAGGCGTAGAGCACCTCGGACAGGCCGTGCGGCCCGCTGTTGAGCATCCCCGCCCGTTCCCCCGGCAGCGCCATCGCCAGGCCGGTGCCGACCAGCACGATGACCGGCATCGTGAGGAAATACAGCGAGGCGAACTTGATCTCTCGACTGCCGATCTTCTTGCCCAGGTACTCCGGCGTTCGTCCAATCATCAAACCCGCGACGAACACCGTGATCACCGCGAGGACCAGGATCCCGTAGAGTCCCGATCCGGTGCCGCCGGGCGCGACCTCGCCGAGCATCATGTTGAACAGCAGCGTCGCGCCACCCAGGCTGGTGTACGAGTCATGGAACGAGTCGACGGACCCGGTCGACGTCAGCGTCGTGGCCGTGGCGAACAGCGCCGAGTCCGGCACACCAAACCGGGTCTCCGTACCCTCCCGGGCCGCCCCGACGGCTGTCGGCACCGTGCCGTGGTGGATCGCCTGGAACACCTCGTTGGCTCCCAGACTGCCCAGCGCCAGCACCGCCATCACCGCGACGATCGCCAGCCCCTGCCGGGTGCTGCCGACCATCTTGCCGAACGTCCGCGGCAACGCGAACCCGATCGACAGCAGCAGGTAGATCTCGAACCAGTTCGTCCAGGAGGTCGGGTTCTCGAACGGATGCGAGGAGTTGGCGTTGTAGAAGCCGCCGCCGTTGGTGCCGAAGTCCTTGATGGCCTCCTGGCTGGCGACCGGACCCCCGGTGACCGCCTGCTCCCCCCCGGCCAGGGTGGGGACCGTGGTGTTCCCGTGGAAGTTCTGGATCGCACCGCCGGCGATCAGCACGATCGCCGCGAGCGCGCAGACCGGCAGCAGGATCCGCACGACGGTGCGGACCAGGTCCACCCAGAAGTTGCCCAGCTGGTCGGTCTTCTTCCGGGCGAAGCCGCGCACCACCGCGATCGCCACCGCGATACCTACCGCGGCGGACACGAAGTTCTGCACCGCCAGGCCGGACATCTGGACCAGATGGCCCATCGTCGACTCACCCGAATAGGCCTGCCAGTTCGTGTTCGTGGTGAAACTGACCGCCGTGTTCCACGCCAGGTCCGGCTTGACCGCCGGCAGGCCCAGCGCCAGCCACAGGTGGTTCTGCACCCGCTGGAACAGGTACAGGAACAGCACCGAGACGAGCGAGAACGCCAGCACGCTGCGGGCATACACCGACCAGCGCTGCTCGGCGCCCGGATCCACCCCGATCAGCCGGTAGATACCGCGTTCCACCCGCAGGTGCTTCCCGCTCGTATGCACCCGGGCCATATAGTCGCCGAATGGCCGGTAAGTCAGGGTAAGAGCCAGCACCATCGAGACGATGAAGATGACGCCCGCGGCGTTCGTGCCCATCTAGAACCGCTCCGGGAACAGCAGGGCCGCCACGAGGAAGATCGCGAGGGCTACGGCAAGGATCAGGCCGGCGATGTTCTCCACGCTCACAGCTTCTCCACTGCCTTGAGGGTTAGCCCGAGTACCGCGAACACCGCAAGGGTCAGCAGCACGAAGACAACGTCACGCACGGAACTCCTGCCTTCTACTTTGGATGAGCTCGGATTCGGATGAGATCGGAACAAATGCGCCGCCCTGGCTGGCGTCCTGGCCTGATGGCAGCTGCCAGTATCTAGCCCTTGCCGCCAGCGGACCAGCGAAGCTAACGGTCCAATGACGCCCAATCCCGAAAATTCAACACGGTGCTCACACGGCATCCGGCCCGGACGAGATCCGCACCCGCGCACAACCCGGTGTGCGCAACCCGGATGAGACGCAGAACACCTCTCGGTGGTCCACGGACGGCCGCCCGGGCGGGGAGCAGGCCGGTCCGCCCCGTCTTGTCCAGGTGATCCCCGCGAAGGGTGTCCTGACGCCATGGCGTCCTGACGCTGGGGTGTCCTGGCGCTGGGGTGTCCTGGCGCTACCGTGAGTGCTAATGAGGCGTGGTGGTTACGGCTGGTAGCGGTAGCCCAGGCCCGGTTCGGTGGTCAGGTAGCGGGGTCGGGCCGGGTCGGGTTCGAGCTTGCGACGCAGTTTGTTGATGTAGAGGCGGAGCGAGGAGCTGTCGTCCGCCACGCCGGGACCCCAGACCTGACTGATCAGCTGCTGATGGCTGATGAGCTTGCCGGGGTGGCGTACCAGTGCTTCCAGCAGCCGCCATTCTGTCGGGGTGAGGCGTAGACCGTCCGGCTTGTCCTCTCCACCGGTCGCGGATGGACCCTCACGACCGCTGCCCGCGCCCGCGCTCGCGTCGGCGTCGGCGTCGGCGTCGGCGCTGTCTCGTGGGCTGATTCGCTTTTCCCCGAGGTCGATCCGGTACCGGCCGAGGTCGACAACGGTCACCGGTTCCGCGCTGGCGGCGCGGCGGGTCACGGCCCGGATCCGGGCCAGCAGCTCGTCGATCGAGAACGGCTTCGTGACGTAGTCGTCGGCGCCGGCGTCGAGCGCGGCCACCTTGTCGTGACCCGAGGCGCGACCGGACAACACGATGATGGGAACCCCGGTCCAACCCCGTAGCCCCTGGATGACCTCAACGCCGTCCATGTCGGGCAAGCCAAGATCCAGAATGACCAGGTCGGGTGGGCACGACGCCGCCTCCGACAGCGCGTGCCGGCCGTCCACCGCTGTGCGTACCTCGAACCCCCGAGCGCGCAGGGTGATCCGCATGGCCCGCAGCAGCTGCGGTTCGTCCTCCACGAACAGAAGACGGGTCATATCCGCCCCGTCCCCTCCAGCCACCTCCGGACCGGCAGCGCCTCCTACCCTGGCATCATCCCTCATCCTCGCCCCCTGCGCCCCTACCTGCCAAGATGAGACGAGACAGGCAGTACTTTCCATCTAGGCTGACTTGGGCGGGGCTGGGAGAGGTAGATCGTGACGATGATGCTGACGGCCGGGCGGGC
>NZ_CDXDOR010000007.1:73271-77505 GCF_978021225.1 Frankia sp. CeTa3Moorea
GTCGGGCGGGGAGAGCCGGAGTTTCTGCCCGGCCAGATAGTCGATGTGAAAGTTGACGGCGGATCGGGTGAGGCCCGCGCACGACGGCAGCGGGCTCAGCCGTTCGATGACCTGGTCGATGGTGAGTACCGCGACCGGTGAACGGTCGCGCAGGCGCGGTTCGCGCAACGCCACGAGAATCAGGAAGTACTTCGCCGTCTCGTCAAGCGGAAAGACCTGGCGGGTCAACTCCGTGTCATCGGACCGAACCATGCGCCGGTCGACGTACTTGTATTGCGGCGCATACATCTTGAAGCCACCCACTCCGTCAGTCAACGGAAGCAGGACCCGGGCGAACTAGAACGGAACGGGTGCCCCCACCCGCCGGGGCGGAACCTTCACGAACTCGCCGGGACCCTCCGGATTCTCGACGACGTATGTCGGGTTCGCACTGAGGTTCGTCAACAGCCAGTAGTCCTCAACCGGACGCGCCTCCCCTGCACCCGGGACACCCCCCGGTCGGGCACGACCACGTCCACCCGATGGCCGGGCGCGCCGCGACCGAACGTGGCCACCTCGCCCGACCCCACCTTGAGCAGTGACGAGCCGTCGGCACGCCGTCCCGCAACTTCGATGATCACACCCTTCACAGAACAGCCCGGTGACCTGCGGCGGCAGCAGGCGCACCGGCCGACCCCGTCGCCACCCTGTCACCTGACAGGGTCACCCGCGGCCGCACCCGGCCTAGGCTCGGCCGCATCCCCACGAAGTCGATCTGTCGGACGACAGCTCCCATCTCGGATAAGGAGAGGACAGTGGTCAGACGCATACTGCGAGGTCTCGTGGTCGCCGGGGTCGCCGCGACCGTGGCCTTGGCCACGGTCGGCACGGCAGGCGCACGTGAGCTGGCGCAGCCGCCCCCCGCCGCGGCCAGCGCCACGGTTGCCCCGCGGGGGCCAGATGCGCAGCTTATCTTCGACGAGGCCGGAGCCTTCTGCGACCTGCAGGAACAGGACCCGCACTATTCGGGTGGCTTCGGTGATGCGAGCGTCCACGCCACCGCCGCCTGCTATTTCAACAGCGGAAACGGCGCACCGTACGTGGCCGAGAACATCTCGATCAAGACGCAGCTTTCCTACTCGGTGCTTCCTCCGTACTTCGAATTCGATCCGATTGGGGAACCATGTGTCGACTCGCGGCCGAACAGGTATAGTTACGAGGCGCCCTGTCACCGGCCGTGCCGGGACTACGGCTGGTATAAGGGCGAGTCTGAGATCGCCGTGACGATCAGGGGAGTGACCAAAGTGGGTTACGTCGACAACACCAAGTTCATCGAGGATTGTCCCGTACCACCGGCCTAGCGTCGAGTCGGGCGAGTCCTCATATCTGGCCGTCTATCACATGTACGATCTTGGTTATCACCCTTCGGTTGTCCCCGCATGATGAGTGAGCCCCTGCGCCGCAGCCTCCCGTGGCGCGCCCAGCAACTGCTGGGCGCGCCACGGGCGCTCGGTGTGCTCGCGGAGCTCGCCGGCCTGCGGCTGGGCGCCGTCCGAGATGCGTACGCCGGAAGTCCCGAACCGCCTGTATTCCTTGCAACACTGAGGACGAACATGATCGGCCCGCCCCACGCCGCCGGGTGGGCCAGCCGCCGGCGCGAGCACAGCCCTCAGCCACGGACCGTGTTGGAACCTTACGTTGACGCGCTGCAGGACGTGGAACGCCTCACTGCCGTCACCCTGCGCGCCGTCTCCGGCTGGGCGTGGTATCCCCTACAGCAGTCCGTGCGGCAGTTCCTGCTTGCCGACGCTCCGGTCCTCGCCGATGTCGCCGTGCGGCTGTCGGCTGCGCCGGCGGCGTGGTGGTGGTGGGAGCCGCTACGCCGCCAGGACCAGATCCTGCTGGGCTCTCCCGCGACCCCACCCGATCTCGACGAACTCGCCGCCCGGGCCACTCCCCGGGAGGCCCCCCGGTTCCGCCTGCCCGCCGGCATCCGCACCTCGACCAGGCTGGGCCCCAGGCTCCCCGCCACCCAGCTCTGCGACGTCGGCGTCACGTCGCGGCACGGACCGCAGATCGGTTGCTGGAGTGTGCCGGTTACCGCCCACGCGCGCGTTTACGAGCTACATGGCCCCAGCGACTGGTTGCGCCTATGCGAGCGCCATCCGACCGTCGCCAACGTGCCCGGCGAATGGCTGACCTGGGGCATTCATACGCCTTGGGCGCTCAGCCCCGACTGGCGCGCCGTCGCCCACGAATGGGACGCCATACACCTCAGCGTCGCCGGGCTGCTGACCGCATGCGGCAATCCCATGGTCACGGGAGCACGCGGGACGATCGCTGAGACTGCGGACAGCGAGATAACCATCTGGTTCCGTCCCTGCTTCGGCCGACCAACGCTGTCCGCCATCTGGGATACCGAGCGGGATGACCTCCCAGCAGCCACGACGACGTCCGAGACGCCCCGCCGGGAAGGTCGAAGCCGACCGCCCGACGGATGACGTGGTGGGCCCCGTGAGCCACAGTAAGAGCGTGTCTTACGTGGGGTGTCTCCACCTTCCACCGGTGCCGGCCGAGGCGTTCGGTGCTCTCCACGCCGCGGCGGGCGATACGAACCGCGATACGGCGTCGGCGCAGGAAACGGCGCAGGTCCGGCTGGTCGTAGGCCGTGCCCGCACGCGGCTTGCCCGGGTGGCGTCGCCGCGGGCCGTGCGGGGAACGGACCGCGGGGATGCTGGCGACCAGCGGGATGTCGAAGCGCGGTTCGAGTGCGTGTTAGATTACCGGTGTTCTACGTGTAATTACCATGGTCAAGAATGTGTTATTTTCATGATCGGATGTTGGTGCGCGCCTACGTTCCTCGCCTGCTCGACGTGGAGCTGCAAGATGTCCTCGCCTCCCACCCAGCCGTCCTCGTCGTCGGCCCCCGGGCGTGCGGCAAGACAACCACGACCCGGCGTGTCTGCCAGTCGATCCTGCGGCTGGACGTCCCGGCGCAGGCCGCGGTCGTCAGGGCCGACGCCGACGCGGCGCTGCGCGGGCTCGGGGAGCCTGTCCTGATCGACGAGTGGCAGGCCGTGCCCGAGGTGCTCGGCGCGGTGAAGCGGGCCGTCGATGACGATCCGCGCCCCGGGAGGTTCGTGCTCACCGGATCGTCGCAGGCCGACCTCACCGCCTCGGGCTGGCCTGCTACCGGCCGAATCGTCCGGCTGACGATGTATCCCCTCGTCGGTCGGGAACGCCACGGCGACCCGACCGCACCCTCGCTCATCGACCGGATCCTCGACGCCGACGCGGACGCGTTCGCGGATCCGCCTACCGGCTGGGACCTGCACACCTACCTGACCGAGGCACTCAGCAGCGGCTGGCCGGAGGCGCTGCGAACCGAGGCCGACCGAGCGCGCGACCGCTGGCTGACCGGCTACGTCGACCACCTCGCGACCCGGGAAGCCCCGGCCCTCGGCGTCGTACGAGACCCCCTGCGACTTCGCAGATATCTCCAGGCGATCGCCGCCAACACCGCCGGCTCGCCGACCCACAAGCTGCTCTACGACTCGGCGGGCATCGGACGTGACGCCGCCGTAGCCTACGACGACCTCCTCGACACCCTCATGATCACCCAGCGGGTCCCCGCCTGGGCGCGCAACCGCACGAGTCGCACGGTCCGGCTGCCCAAGCGGTACCTCACCGACCCCGGCCTCCTTGCCCCGTTGCTCCGTATCGACCACCGCCGCGCGCTCCGCGACGGCGACCTACTCGGACGCATCATCGACACCCTCGTCGCCGCACAGTTCCGCGCCGAGTGCGCGCTGAGCGTAGTCGGCGCCGACATGTACCACCTGCGCGACGCCAACGGCCGCCGTGAGATCGACCTGCTCCTCGAAGCCCGAGACAGCCAGATCGTCGCCGTTGAAGTCAAAGCGTCCGCAGCCCCTTCGCGTGCCGACGCACGACACCTTGAATGGCTTCAGGCGGAGATCGGTGCGCGGTTCACACTCGGGCTCCTCGTACACACAGGCCCACGGATCTTCCAGCTCGCGGAGCGCGTCATCGCTGTCCCCGTGGCCAGTCTCTGGTCCTCGAGCTGAGAGCACCACCAGAGATTCACTCGATGTTGCCGGCAACGTACACAGTGGTGTGGTGCGGGTCGTTGTCCGCCCGTCGTCGGGGACTCACCCACCGCCGGGTGGGTCGCGGTGGGTGTCAGCGGACAGGCCGAGCACCGGCTTCGCCGCCGAGGACAGCAGTCAACGCC
>NZ_CDXDOR010000008.1:0-5297 GCF_978021225.1 Frankia sp. CeTa3Moorea
CGTCGGGGTCGTCGGGGTCGTCGGGGTCGGCGCGCTCGCCGCTCGCCGTCACCCGCCGCAGCCTGCTCGCGACGGCCGTGGGCCTCGGCGCGACGTCCGCCGGCGCCCTCGTCGCCGCGCGCCTGCTCTCCTCGTCCTCGGGGTCCTCGGGCCCGACCTCCTCCGGTGATCTGCCGCTGAGCCGACCCTCGGCACCGGTCGGCGGGGTCACCGTGGGCCCGTCGATGCCGGCCGGGGCAGTGGCGGGCCTGCCCAGGAACCTGCTGACCATCTATGGCGCACCCGGCACCTTCGGAAACCTCGACGACCAGTCGGCCATCGAGATCGCCGAGGTGCCGGGCTGGGGCTTCGGCCCCGGTCAGGCCGCCTTCCTGTCCGCGGTCGCCGCGGACGGCACCGTCTTCCTCGCAACGACTCCGTTCACCGACGACCAGGCGAAGCTGACCGGTACGGGCATGGAGATCGAGATCTTCGAGCCGGTCACCGAACGGTTCACCCGCCTGGTGATCCCCTCAACGAAGGGCCGGACGAGCTTGCCCCGGGCCGACCCGAACTACCATGGTGTAGGCGGCGGGGACATCTCGGACGTGATCGTCGTGCCTGGCCCGGACGGCACCGAGCGGGTGGTCTTCGTCTCGCTGATGCCCTTCTTCGGCTGGAACACCTCCGTCGACGGCGAGTTGCCGAGCATCGGTCAGCTCCGGCGGGACTCCCTGGGCGGACGGTGGGCCTACGACCGGACGGCATCCAGGACAGCGGCTCAGCTCGCCAGCGCCGCCCCGCCGTACGTGGCGGCGCTGGCCTTCCCGGTGCTCGCGCCGCTGGAGCCGCGCTCACCGCGCGGGCCGTCCTCGATCGCCCGGCTGCCCCGCAGCGGGCACCTGGTCATCGCCCAGTACCTGGGGACCGGGGTCGGCGGCACCGACAACGGCGCCCTGCTCGTTGTCGACCTCGCCGGCCGGGTGCGGGCGCACTGGCAGTACCCGCAGGCCCGCCCGCTGGGCCTCGAGTTGGTCGTGAACCCGCGGGAGGTCGTCGCCGATCCCACCAGCGAACCCGATGACGAACGGTTCGTGCTGATCAGTGACGTGCGCGGGCTGGACTTCCGGGCCCAGCCCTTCCCCGTGCAGGAGTTCTCCTACTCGGCGTCGCGGGGCACCATCAGCCCGAAGAGCACGGCGGTGCGCGCCGTTCAGGACGGCTCCCGGATGGAGTCGGCCGTGTTTGGCACGGACGGCACCCTGTACGTGGCCCGCACCAAGGCCGACGGGCTGCGGGCGGAGACCCTCGCCGTCTACCCGAAGATCGATGGGGAACGCGGCCTGGTGACCCGGGCCCCCGCCACGGGCAACTGGCCGGTCGACACCTGGGGCATCGCCAACCGCCCCGACTACCTGATCGCGGGCACCGACCGGGGTGGGCTGGTGCGCAGCATCACCGTCGATCCAGCCACCGGCGCGGTGCTGCTCGCCGGGCTCGACGGCCTGGTGCAGGTCGTGCGGCCGGCGGGGCGCGGCACGCGGATGACCTTCCGCACCGACCGGCCGATCGACGTGGGGCTGAGCAGGCTGCGGGGCCCCGCGACCCGGTATGTCGGGGTGCGCCGCGGCGCGGTCGACGCCCGCCGGCGCAGCCTGTGGCTCCCGGTGAACCAGCTGGTGCTCGACGGCCTGCCCTGGCCGTACCCCCCGTTCAAGCTCGATCAGTGGTTGCTGCGCGTCAACCTGGATGTGCTGCTCGGCGACGGGTAGGTGACGGGCGGCCAGCGGGGGCCAGCGGCGCTCGGCGGGGGCCTGCGGGGGCCGGCGGCGCTCAGCCCCCGCCGGCGGCGCCGTGTAGCGGCAGCGCGAGCAGGTAGGGGTCGACGTGGGTGCCGAGGAAGCCGAGATGGCGGTAGAACGCCCGGCCGGGTTGCCGTATCGCGTGGGCGAGCAGGAGCGGCACCCCGACCATGCGATGGACGGTCAGCGACCGCATCACGGCGTCCCGCACGAGTTGGGCGCCGACCCCGCGGCCCTGGTACCGGACATCGACCGCGAGCCGCCCCACGAACATCGCCGGAACGGGTTCGGTGGACCGGCGCGACCACCGGCGTGAACCGGGGATCCGTTCCAGGGCGGCGGTGGCCAGGCAGTAGTAGCCGGCGATCCGGGTACCATCGACGATCACGAACGTGTTCGTCGTCCGGTCCTGCTGGTGTTCGAGGGCGTGGTGGCGCAGCCAGCCGTCGAGCAGGTCGTCACCGCTGTTGAAGGTGAGCCGGTCCGGGCCCTCGGACAGGGCCGCGGGCTTGGCGAGGGGCACTGCGTAGGATCCTTTCTTGGGACCGCGTCGGACCGGGTCGGGATCGCCGGTCGACCGCCCGCCTCCCGGTCGGCCGACCGGGAGGCGGGCAGAGGTGGCGGGGTGCTCCGGCTACTCCGGCTGCTCCGAGCCCGGTTCCTCGTCGAGGAGCCGGCGCAGCCGGGGGGAGTCCGGCGGCGGCGTGTCGAGCAGCGCCTCGAGCTTGCTCCAGTCGGCATCCGGGACGCGGAACAGGCGGCGGTCGGCGAGAACCTCTCGCGCGTATCGCTTCATGGCCTCGACGGCGAAGTCCTCAAGGGACAGGCCCTCACCCTCCGCGGCCGAGCGGATGATCTCGGCTTCGTCCTGGGGTAGCCGTACCGCGAGTCTGTCGTCCCTGGCGGTGCTCATACTGGCAGTCTGCCCTCCGGGTCTTCGGACCCGTTTCCCCGGGTCTCGCTCGCCGACGTGGGTACCACATCCATCGCGGCCGGGTCGCCCGGATGCCCGGAGGCCGGCCGGAGCGCGGATCCGGTCGGCCGCCCGGCATCTCTTCGTACCAGATCTTCGTACCAGAGAGGTCCTACGCCCGTGGCGCTTTCGCCTGTCCCCACCGTCCCGCTCGCGCACGGTGCCCGGATGCCCAGGCTCGGGCTCGGAACCTGGCCGCTGAACGACCGGGAGGTCCAGGGGGTGGTGGAACAGGCGCTCGGGCTGGGCTACCGGTTGATCGACACCGCGCACAACTACGGCAACGAGAAGGGGGTCGGCGCCGGGCTACGCGCCGTCAGCGTGCCCCGCGAGGAGCTGTTCGTCACCACGAAGTTCAACAAACGCTCACACAGCGTCCGCGGCGTGCGCAGGGCCGCGGTGGAGAGCACCCGCCGGATGGGGCTGGACTACCTCGATCTGCTCCTCATCCACTGGCCGAACCCGTGGCGGGATCGGTACGTCGAGGCCTGGAAGGGGCTCGTCGAGCTGCTGAAGGACGGCCAGGTACGCGCGATCGGGGTGTCGAACTTCAAGACGACCCACCTCGACCGGCTGCTGGCCCAGACCGGTGCCGCGCCGGACGTGAACCAGATCCAGCTCGATCCCCGACTCGGCCGGTCCGCGATCCGCGCTTACCACGCGGAGCACGGGATCGTGACGGAGGCGTGGAGCCCGCTGGGCGCCGGCACCGGGCTGCTCGACGAACCGGTGATCGCGCGGATCGCCGCCGCGCACGAGCGCACCCCCGCGCAGGTCGTCCTGCGCTGGCACATCGAGCTGGGCATCGTGGTGGTGCCGAAGTCGGCCAGCCCCAGGCGCCTGGCGGAGAACATCGACGTCTTCGACTTCACGCTCTCCGCCGAGGAGATCGCCGCGATCTCCGGACTGGACCGGGGCGCCGCGGGGGAGGCGGACGCCCTCGACTCCGACGTGTTCGGGCACTGAAGTCCCTGGGAGCTCTGAGTCCCTGGGAGTTCGGGGTCCCGGGACACTCGGGACAAAATAACGTTCCTTATTTCCCATTTCCCTTATGAGGTCATGTCCCGGCGCCAGAAGAGGACGACAGCGACCAGCACCATCGCGGTGCAGTAGACCAGCCCGCGCAGCAGCGCGTCGGCGTAGGGCGTGGCGACGGCGGAGCCACCGGTGGTGATCGCCTCCATCAGCTGCACCGGCAGCCAGGCCCGGGCGGGACCGTAGATGCGCGTGACCAGCATCTCCACCGGCAGCGCGTAGGCGACCGCGACCGCGATCGCCGCGGCGGGCGCGCGGAAGACGATCGCGGCCAGGGCGCCGAGCGCGGCGTAGCCGAGCGATCCAGCGCACAGGTTGACGAAGCTCTTGCCCAGTTCGGCCAGCCCCGCCGCGCTGCTCCAGGCGGCCGTCGACACCCCCTTCAGCGGCGCGAGCGCGAAGGACAACGCGACCGAGACCACGGTCGCCACGGTGATGACGAGGACCACGAACGCCGCCAGAGCCAGCAGTTTGCCGGCGAGAAGCCGGAGCCGGTGCGGCTGGGCGACGAGCTGGTTGCGCAGGGTCCCGTGCGCATGGTCGCCGGCGAGCGACGCGGCGACGACGGACAGGGCCACCACGCCGAGCAGGATGCTGACCGCCTGCACTCCCTGCACGACGCCGTTCGCGGCGGACAGCCCGCTGGCCGTGACGGGGTCGCCATCGAAGTCGTTGTGCCCCACCGAGACGAAGGTCAGAACGGTGCCGAGCAGGGCCGAGGCGATGACCGCCCCCAGCGTCCCGAGCAGGAACCGGGTCCGCAACAGCGGCACCCATTCGGCGCGGAAAGCCGTGATCATGTGGCACCTGCACGGCTCTGGGCCGGGTCGAGCCCGGCTCCCACGGGGGGCACGCTGCCGTCCGGGGTGTTCTCGGAACGGATGAGGTCGCCGTCGATCTCGCCGGTGACGCGCAGGAAGGTCTCCTCCAGGTTCGGCCGATGGGTGCGCAGCGAGCGCAGGGTGATGCCGGCGCGCATCGCCAGTCGGTTGAGGTCCGCGGCCACCCCCTCGCGGGCATGGGCGGTCACCACCGGATGGCGTTCGCCGACTCCCGCGTCGCACGACGGCCCGGGGCAGAGGTCCATCTCGACCCGAAGGCCGGTCTCGCCGAGGAGCCCGGCCAGGCGGCGGGCGTCGTCGTCCCGCTCGGGCACCATGAGGATCCGGGGATCCTCGGCGGCGAGCAGGTCGGTGACGTGCCCCTGGAACAGCATCCGCCCGCCGTTGATCATCACCAGATGATCGCAGATCTGCTCGACCTCGGTCAGCAGATGGCTCGACATGAAGACCGTCATGCCGGTGCCGGCCAGCTGGCCCAGCAGCGCGCGGATCTCCCGGATGCCCGCCGGGTCGAGGCCGTTCGTCGGCTCGTCCAGGATGAGCAGGCTGGGATCGGGCAGCAGAGCGGCGGCGATGCCCAGGCGCTGCTTCATCCCGAGGGAGTAGGCGGTGAACCGGTCGTCGGCCCGCTCGGTCAGGCCCACCTGTGCGAGGACTTCCCCGACT
>NZ_CDXDOR010000008.1:5628-23703 GCF_978021225.1 Frankia sp. CeTa3Moorea
CGCCGATCCCACGCAGCAGGGCGAGCTGGTCCAGATTGCGCCGGCCGGACAGCCCGGGATGGAACGTCGGGCCTTCGATCATCGCCCCGACCCGGCCCAGGTAGCGGGCCGGATGGGAGATCGGCGCGCCCAGCACGTACCCCTGGCCCGCCGTGGGGCGGATCAACCCCAGCAGCATGCGCAGCGTGCTGGACTTCCCGGCCCCGTTCGGGCCGACGAAACCGGACAGCGTCCCGCGCGGCACCTGGAGGTCGAGATGGTCCACCGCCACCCGATCGCCGTACCGCTTGCCGAGCCCGCGGGTCCAGATCGCCGCCTCGGCCGGGCCCTCGGGCGACCGCCCGGCCGGCCGCGGGGGCCGCGCCGCACCGTGGCGGCGACCAGCCACGTTCGATGCGTACGTCGGTTCGGTGACCGAACCCGAAGTCATCGTCTGACAGCCTCCCAGATCATGCATTCAACTCCCGGAGATCGGTCGATCCGTCACCCTCCACCGTGCCTCCGTCATCCACCGTGCTCTATGGGGAGTCGTGCCCGCGGAGGCCGTCGTGGTCGACTAAATGCACGGCCGCTGGCGGGACCGGCAGCGGCACGGGGGCCGATCGAACTCCCGTGCCTCCCGGCGGTACGCACTGGGCGCCGTCGGCGCCGGGCACCGCAGTGGCCGGACCAGTCCCCGGCTCGGGATCCCGGCTCGGGATCCCGGCTCGGATCCGCCGTGCTCAGCAGGCCTAACGAGTGGACCACGGGCACCGTTCCAGCTCCCGGCACTCCGGAGCGCTCGGTGCCGTGGGAATCCGGAGGTTTCCGCCTTGTCCGAAAGAGTGGCAACGTGCCACCATGTTTACTCATTTCCGACGCGTCATCAAACAAGCACTGTGAAAGTCTGGGGCTAGTCTGGGGCTGGAGTAGGTCCGTGCCGCCGCCGAGATTCGCGATCATTCGGCGCAGCACATTGAGTGCGGCGCTCATCGTTCCATCCGTGAGATGGGGTAGCTGTCGTACGAGCCTCCCCGGGGGACCCCGCACGTCACCCGACACAACCGGCGCCCGACGGCTGGACGACAATCTGCACATGGGCGAGACGGCTGGCCTTCGGCGCGGCATCCGGGTGCTGACGTTGCTCGCCAGCATCTCGATCATCGTGATGCTGGTGTTGGCCGTGGTCTCCGCCCTGCGGTCACGTCATGCCGCGACGGAGCGGAGCAGGCATCTGGACCCGGCGGCGACCACCACCGCGATGCTCCTGGCCGACTTCGTCGACCAGGAGAATGCTCTGCGTGGCTACATCATCACCCGGGACCGGGGTTTCCTTGTCCCCTACGACGAGTCCGCCAGCTCCATCCCGGTCCTGATGGCACGGCTGGACGCGTTGCTGGCCGACTTCCCCGTGCTGCGCGCGCGGCACGGGGAAGTCGGCCGGGCGTACCGGGACTGGCGTCGCGAGGTTGTCCAGCCGGAACTGGCCGCGATGACGAGGGGAGACACCGCCGCTGCCCGGAATATCGTGCGCACCAACGCGCGCCAGGACTTCGACCTGCTGCGCCGCGAGGTCGCGGAGCTCGCCGTGGCGATCGACCGCGAGCAGGTCGAGGCGTCCGGGCGGGTGGAGAGTGCCTCCGTGCTGCTGCTGAGCTCGCTGGCCAGTGCGATGTTCGTCATCCTCGGGTTCCTGCTGACCATTATGATCATCTCGCGCCGATGGCTGCTCCGCCCGATCGGAGCGTTGCAGCGATCCGTCAACGCGGTGGCCGCCGGTCGCTACGACACCCGGATTCCCTCCGTCGGCCCCAAGGAGATCGTGGAGCTGGCCGCCGACGTCGAGACGATGCGCGCCCAGCTGGTGCGGCTCGTCCGCCAGAACGAGCGGTCGTGGGAGGCTCTGGCCCAGCAGGGACCCGCCGTGATCGCACTGCGGGACGCGCTCACGCCCTCGCTCCTGCGGGCCCGCGGCCTGGTCCTGCACGGCCGGGTCGATCCGGCCGAGGGCGAACTGGCGGGGGACTGGTACGACGCCTTCGAGCTGCCCGACGGGCGGGTCGCCGTCGTGGTCGGTGACGTCTCCGGTCATGGAGCCGCGGCCGGGGTCTTCGCGTTGCGGCTCAAGCAACTGCTTGACGCGGCTCTGTCGACGGAGATCGATCCCGGTCGGGCCCTGGAGTGGACGGTGGACAACCTCGGTGAGATCGAGGAGATGTTCGCGACCGCGATCATCGCCGTCGTCGACCTGCGGACCGGGGACCTGTCCTACGTCAACGCCGGTCATCCCGACACGCTCCTGCTGCGCCGGGCGGTGCCCGGGAACATGGCCTCGGCGGGCGAGCCGCCCGCGGGCGCGGTGTCGGTGGGCGCGGTGTCGGTGGGCGAGCTGCCCACAGGCAAGGTACCCGCGGACGCGGTGCTTCCCGGCGGGGCATCCTCACGCGAGGTACCCGCTCCGACCGCTCACCTGGTTGGCCCCCGCGATCCCGCCCGGCCGGGAGGCGGCCCCGGTGACGGGGCGGGCGGATCCGCCATGGCGGCTGCTGTTGGACCCGCGCATGCTGTTGGACCCGCCCATGCTGTCGGACCCGCCCATGCTGTCGGATCGGCCCGCGGGTCGGGGGATGGGGCGAACGGTGCCGGCCCCGAGCCCGGGCGGGTGCCGGGACCCGGTTCCATCGTCGGCTCCGGGCTGGGAACGGCGCAGGTCGTTCGGCTGCCTCCGACGGGCCCGTTGATGTCGAGCCTGCTCGCGGAGCCCGGGGCGTGGGGAATCCAGACGCTGCGGCTCGAACCGGGCGACGTGCTCTTCGCCTACACCGACGGACTGGTGGAGGCGCGTGACGAGGCCGGGCGGCAGTTCGGGCTGCACCGGCTGATCGCCGAGATCCTCCGTGATCCCACGCGCACGCCGGTGGCGCTGCTCGACGACGCCTTCGACGCGGTTCGCCGATACGCGCCCGGGCGGCAGGGCGACGACCGTACGGCGATCATTCTCGCCCGCACCGCCCAGTGTGGCTCCACGATCGCGCCCGGAGAGCCATAGCGGCGACATCGGCGTGGTTGCCGGCCATTTCGGGTAGAAGACGCTCATGAACGACGAGTCCGGCCTGGACCGGCCCACCCGCTCGACCCGGTCTCCGCGATCTCTGCGGTCTCTGTTGTCCCGGCTCAGCCCACTGCGGTTGATCGCCGTCGTCGCTGCCGTCGTCGCCATCGTGCTCGTCCTCGCCGGCATCGCCCTGGTGGCGGGATGGCGGCCGAGCCTGCCGAACCCATTCGAGGAGAGGACGGTCGACCGCAGTTCCCCGGCGGTACTGCGCTCCCTGGAAGAGCTGAGCGACTATCACGCCGCCAGCGCCCACTTCGAGGTGGTGGTCGACCTCGAGAAGGACAGCAAGTGGATCCCTGATGCGCTGCGCGGCGAGCGCACCCTGTTCGTCGGGGTCGGCACCGTCGACTCGGTGATCAACTTTGGTGCGCTCGGCAAGGAGGCGGTCACCGTCTCCCCGGACCGTCGTGCGGTCACCATCGAGCTGCCGAACCCGACGCTGTCCAGGCCCGAGCTGGATCTTGACCACAGCTACGTGGTGGCCCGCCAGCGCGGCGCGCTGAACCGCGTCGGCGGGTTGTTCGGTGGGGTCGGCAGCGACCAGGAGCTCTACCGGGCCGCGTCGGCGCGGATGACCGACGCGGCGAGGACGGATGGCCAGGTGCTCGACCTGGGCAGGAAGAACACCACCGCCATGCTGCGCGGTCTACTCGGCGCGCTGGGTTTCACCGACGTCAGGGTGACCTACGCAGTCGACCGCCGCTAGGCGAACGGAGTGCTCAGCCCGTCGCAGTCAGCCTGTCTCAGCCAGCCCGGCAACCACCCGGTCGATCTCGGCCCGGAAATGCTCCGAGATCTTGATGATGTGCGGTTCGCGGAGCAGGTAGAAATGCTCACACGGAACGAAATGGATGTCATGGCTCCCGGTGAGGAATGCCGACCATGCGTCCTCCGGGTCCGGATTCTCCGCCGATCGGTACACGAGGGCCCGGCCGGGCCACGGCCGCGGTCGGTAGAAACGTTCGAGGAGTCGCCCGTGGTTGAAGAAGACGTCGAACTGTTCGAGCCCGCCGAACTGTACGACCCCGGTGAGCGGAATCTGTACCATTTTCTTGAGGGTCGCCTTACTGGTGAAGTTCGCCCGCTGTTCCGGTAGCAGCTTCTGGGTGAACCGCGCCAGCCGGCCGCGGTAACCGCGCGCGTGGTCCTCGGCTGCCTTCGACGGCGCGGTGGCGCCGGTCGACCCGGTGGCGCCGGCCGACTCGGTGGCGCCGGCCGACTCGGTGGCGCCCGACCCGGTGTCGCCCGACCCGGCCGACTCGATTCGCAGCGAGGCCGGCAGGTAGGTGTCCATGATGGACAGGAAACCGACCTCTTCTCCCGCGGCGGCGAGCTGCTGGGCGATCTCCATGGCGATCAGGCCACCCAGCGAGTGCCCGGCGAGCAGGTAGGGACCCCGGGGAGCCAGGACGCGGATGATCTCCAGGTGGCGGCGGGCGGTCCGCGCGACGCTCCAGTCCGGGAAACCCCGCCGCTCCAGCCCGTGCGCCTGGAAGGCGTAGACCGGCTGGTCGTCACCAAGGCGGCGGGCCAGTGAGTGGAAGCCGAGGGCGAGCGCGCCGGCCCCGGCGAAGCAGAACAGCGGCGGCCGCGAGCCGGTGGTGCGCAGGGGGACAACGGTGGGGTGCCGCGGACCCGACTGCTGCGCGAGTGACAGCGCGCGGGCGAACTCGCCCAGCGTCGGCGCGTCGACCAGCGCCGATGACGGCATGGTGATCCCGAGCTTCTCCGCGACCAGGGTGAGCAGCTCGTTCGCTGCCAGGGAGTCGCCGCCGAGCTCCATGAAGTCGTCCCCGATGCCGACCTCCTCGAGATCGAGGACCCGCGTCCAGATGTCGGCGACGACGATCTCCCACTGCGTTCTCGGCCGGGCGGAGACGGCCGGGGCCTCCGGCGGGGGCGGCAGCGCGCCCCGGTCCACCTTGCCGCGTTCGTTGCGGGGCAGTTCCGTCAGGGGGATGATCGTCGTCGGGACCATCCAGACCGGCAGCTTCTCGCGCAGCCTCCGCCGGATCCGGACCGGGGACAGGGTGTTGCCGTGTACCGCCGGCACGACATAGGCGACCAGCCGGTTCCGCGCCGAAGGATGCGCGACGGCGGTGACGACCGCCTCGGCGATCTCCGCGGAGCTCAGCAGCGCCGCCTCCACCTCGCTCGGTTCGACGAGGTAGCCGCGGATCTTCACCGCTGTGTCCTGGCGGCCGAGCAGGACCAGCGTGCCGTCGGGTTCGAACCGGCCGACATCGCCGGTCCGGCAGGTGGTCCGGCCATCGGTGAGCGGGGTGAAGCGGGACGCCGTCATCTCCGTGTTCCCCCAGTACCCGGCCGACAGGTAGGCCGAGGTGACCTCCACGTCGCCCACCTCGCCGGGATCGGCGGGCGTGCCGTCCTCGCGGCGCAGTACCACCTCCTTGCCGGTCGCCGGCAGTCCGGCGGGTACCGTGCCCGCGGGCGGTTGGGTGCCCGGCGGGACCTCGAAGAAGCCGAGGGAGGCGATCTCGGAGGCACCGGACCAGTTCACGTAGGTACACGCCGGTGGCACGTGCGGCCGCAGCGCCGTGATGTCGCGTCCGTAGACGGCCTCCCCGCACGTGGTCACGATCCGTAGGTCGGTGAGGACCTGGTCCGGTTCGAGTGAGCCGATGAGGGAGCGCAGCAGGGACGGAGTGGTCTGCAGCGCGGTCAGGTGCTGCGAGGAGATCCAGTCGGCGAGGCCGCTCAGGCCCGCCGCCCGGGGATCATAGGCATACACCCCGGCCCCGTTGAGCAGACCGAACACCACCACGGTGATGCCGGCGGCGAACGAGTACGGCAGCACGAGGGCCAGCCGGTCGCCCGGCGCGAAACCGAGGCGTTCGGCGCCGGCGTAGGCGTCGCACAGGAACGTGCCGTTGGTCCACACCACGCCCTTGGGCGCGCCGGTTGAACCGGAGGTGAACACGATGCAGGCCGGATCGTCGACCAGCGGCTGCGGCCACCAGACCGCGTCCGCGCCGTTCGCCGCGATCCACCGGGCACCGTCCGCGGCCGCCGTGGCGAGGTCCAGGACGAGGCGGGGGCCGCCCCCGGCCAGCGCGGCGAGCAGGGCGTCCGGATTCACGCTGGATTCCGCCGTGGCGTTCGAACCGTTGGTCCCCACCGGCTGCAGGCCCACCGTCGAGCGGGCCACGGAGCCGTCGCCCAGGTCGGTCAGCAGGGCCACGCAGCCGGCCTGCCGAACGATCTGTGCCATCCGCTCGGCGGGCACCACCGGATCCAGCGGGACGACCGGGCGCCCGGTTTTCAGCACGCCCAGCACGCCCAGCAGGCCAGCCACGCTGTGCGGCAGCAGGGTCGCGACCGGACCGTCCTCGTTCGCGTCGAGGCGGCCGAGGACCGCCATCGCGATGTCATCGGTCCGGCGATCAGCCTCGGCGAAGGTCATGACGACGCCGGGAGAGACCAGCGCGGGCGTGTCGGGCAGGTGCGTGGCGACCTCCCGGAACCGGCTGACCACCGAGGCCGGCAGGTCGTCGAAGTGCAACGCCGGGAAGAACGCGCCACCTTCAGGCGTCGCGACCGCAAGGGACGCGCGCCGACCGCTTTCGTTCAAAGCCACTCCCTCGTCCTGTCCTCTCTCGGCGTCATCGGCTTACGACGGATGACGATGATCTTGTGTCCTGGCCGGTCCTCACCTCGTCAACCGGGTGCGGCTGGTTACCCCTGATCGGGGGGCGGACCTCGAATCCCGTATGGTCACGGATACGCCGGGGCCGGTGCCGGGTGGCTGCGCGATGGGACGGGCCGTTTGTGGTAACCCCGTCCAACAATCTCGTACGGTGCTGCCTCGTACGGTGCTGCAACCGTTCGCTCGTGGTACACGAACAGCCTCCCCAACACGCAGTCCGGTATAGCGCGTGCGACTTTATACCACGGTGCTGTGGCTATCTTATGGTCACTCCCGGTAACCCTCACTCAAGGGGTAGTTTGTCGGTGGTAATCGGGCTTCGGCTATGTCCGGCGCAAACGATTTGCCGTGATCCCGGACTAATTTGATCCCGAGTCGGCGGTTCGGCCGATGGTGCCCGGATCCGGTGCCGCCATTCCGCGGCGTCGCGGCCCGGAGCTCGGGGCGGCTCGCGGCCGCACGATCGCCGGCTCCTCGCTCCAGGAGAGCCGGCCCGCCGCGGCGGGCCGGCGCCGGGCCCCCGCCGCCCGGCTGCTCGGTGCCGGCCGCTGCGACCGTTCGCCGCTTCGGTGTCCTGCCTCACATCCAACAAATTCTTTGCCCTCACTTGCAACAGCAAGGTTGAGCGTCTTAGACTCACTAACTGTGAGAGCGGGAGGCAGTCGCACCGAAGGTGATCCGTCCAGGGGGCGCCTGAGGGGCGGGCGCGTCTCGATCGGCATCGATGTACAGAGATCGGCCCTAGAAAGATCAATCTTTTGGAGGGGGAGCGTCGTGAGCACCTACCTGTGGGACCCGTTTGCCGCGCTGGGGCGCATGGACCGGGAGTTCGACGAGATTGTTCGGCGTGCCTGGGGCCCGCGGCGTCCGGTGCTTACCGGACGGTCGTCGGTCACCGAGTTCGCCGTCCCGTCGGCTGATGTGGTTACCGAGGGAGCGGATGTACTGATCAACCTCGAGCTGCCCGGGGTCGATGTCGAGCGGGACGTCGCGGTCGAGATCGACCGGGGTCGCCTGGTCGTCCGCGGGAAGCGTGCGGCCGGCAGCGAGAGCGAGCACGCTGGTCGCGTGCACCGCGAGCGCTGGCACGGTTCCTTCCGCCGGGAGTTCCGGCTTCCCGAGGGCGTGGACGCGCAGCGGATCTCGGCCACTTACGACCGGGGCATCCTGACAGTCCGTCTCGTCGGCGCGGCGGCGGAGCCCAAGGCGACCCGGATTGAGATCACCCCGGTCGTCCGCGACGCCCGGCCGGCCGAGGTTGCGGAGGGTGGCTCCCCGGGGCTGCCGGCGGAATCCGCGACGCCGCGGCCCGCCGAGCCGGCCACGCCGGTCGCGGCCGGTTCCACCGCCTGAGGAGCGCACCCAGCGTGCGGACGCCGATGTCCGCACGCCGGGCAGCGGTTCCCTCGCACCGGGCGGCATACCCCGCCGGACCGGTCGATCCTGCCGGGACCGCCCGGCTCAGCGGCGGCGCGGTCCGGTGCCGGCGGAGGAGGTCCGTCCCGGGGCGGACCGTCCGGCCGAGCTACCACTCGACGGAGGCGGCACCATCGGCCCGATGTCGCCGTCCGGCGCGGTGTCCAGATCGACGATGACGGGAGCGTGGTCGCTCGTCCCGACACCCTTGCGGGCCGCCCGGTCCACCCAGACCGCGCGCACGCGGCCCGCCACGTCGGCGGTCGCCAGAGCCAGGTCGATGCGCATCCCAAGGTTCTTCGGGAAACACAGCTGGCGGTAGTCCCAGTAGGTGTAGACGGCGTCGTCGGGCCAGCGGGCCCGCAGCACATCGATGAGCCCGGCGTTGACGAGTTCTGCGAGTGCCGCGCGTTCCGCCGGGGTGACGTGGGTGGCGCCCTCGAACTGGGTGATGTCCCAGACGTCGGCGTCCGTTGGCGCGATGTTGAAATCACCCAACGCCATCACCGCGCCCTGGGCCGTGGCCTCGGCCACCACCTCGCGCAGCGCGGCGAGCCAGGCCAGCTTGTAGGCGTAATGAGGGTCGTCGATGGTCCGGCCGTTGGGTACGTACAGCGACCAGATCCGGATGCCGCCGCAGGTCGCGGCGATGGCGCGAGGCTCGGGACCGGGAAAGCCCGGATCGCCCGGAAGACCCCGCGCGACGTCGTCGAGGGTGTCTCGGGACAGGATCGCCACGCCGTTCCACCGGCCGTCGCCGTGATGGGCGACCCGGTAGCCCCGGCGGAACAGATCCTCGTCGAACAGCTTCAAGAAGGCGTCGTCCGACAGCTTCGTCTCCTGCAGGCACACCACATCCGGCTCGGCCCGGTCGAGCCATTCGATCAGGCGGGCCTGCCGAGCCTTCGCAGAGTTGATGTTCCACGTCGCGATCCGCACATCTGTTGACGGTAGTCCCAGGGTCCGACAGGTCTGCCGGGCATGTCGGGTCTGGGATGATGGTCGTCATGGGAATGAGCCGGCGTGTCGACGATGACATTGTCGACAGTGTCATCGTCGACAATGACGCTGTGGGCCGAGGCGCTGTTGCTGGCCGGCCGTACGTCATCTGCAGCTGCGCGATGTCGTTGGACGGGCACATCGACGATAGCTCGGATGAGCGGCTGATCCTCTCCAGTGCCGCCGATCTCGACCGGGTGGACGAGGTGCGTGCCGGCTGTGACGCGATCCTCGTCGGCGCGGCCACTGTCCGGCGGGATAATCCCCGCCTCGCCGTGCGCGCGCAGCACCGTCGGGCGGCGCGGGAGGCGGCCGGGCGTCCGCCCACGCCGATCAAGGTCGTGCTGTCCGGTGGGGGAGATCTCGACCCGAGCGCTCGGCTGTTCACTACCGACCCGGTCGAGACGATCATTTACCGTCGGGCCGGATCGTCGTTGGCGATCGCCGCGCCGACCTCGTCTCCCGAGCTGTCAACGCCGCAATCGGCGTCGGCGGCGATCCGCACCGCGCCCGCTGCCCGCACCGAACGCGCCACCTTCACCGCGCGCGTCATCCTGGTCGAACTTCCCGGTCGGCCCCGGGTCGAGGTCGCCGCCATCCTGACCGATCTCGCCCGGCGCGGCGTCCGCCGGCTGCTGGTGGAGGGTGGTACCTCGCTGCATACGGCCTTCCTCACCGCCGGCCTGGTCGACGAGCTGCATCTTACCGTCGCCCCGTTCTTCGTCGGCGAGCGCGATGCGCCGACCTTTGTGGGACCGGGGGTCTTCCCCAACGACGTCCGCTCGCCCCTTCGCCTCGTCGAGGTCCGACAACTCGACAATGTGGTTTTTCTTCGGTATCTGGCACTGACGTCTCACTAAACGCCGTGACCGGCGGCTCGATCGCCTCCGGACCACGAAAGGACCACGCGGTCGTCGAGCCCACGCCGAGTCGACGGCACCGATGTCGATGCGGAACGTAATACTTGCCTCACTTCATGTCGTGGCTTCGAGGTGCGTCCGGGACGGCGTTCCCGGAGCATGGCCGGCCCCTGCGGAAGGGCGATGATGCGGGCGGTACGGGCGGTACGGGCGGTACGGGCGGCGACCATGGCGGGCACGATGGCTGCCGCCCTCATCCTGGCGATGGTTCCGGCGAACGGCGCCGCGGCGCGACGGCACGCGGCCCCGGGTGGGCCGGTTGCGCCGGTGGATCTGGGCTTTCCATCCGGGTACTTGTTCAGTACGGCGACAGCGATCAACGACCGGGGAGAGGTCGTCGGCATCGGCTCCGCGGGCTCCTACGACCTCCACGGCCTGCGATGGTCGGACAGCGCGGTGACGGCGCTGCCGGACGGGGCCCCCGGGCCATCGCGGATCAGCAACGCAGGCCAGGTGACAGGCTTCCGCCCCCACCGCGGCGCCCCCGACACCGGATTCGCGTTCCGGCCCGGCGGCGTTCTCGTCGATCTCGATTTCCGGGTCGAGGACCAGAACGAGCGTGGCCAGGTGGTCGGGACCAGAACCACGTTCACCGCGCCGCCTCGTGCCGTGAGCTGGTGGCGTGGCCGGACCGTCGATCTTGGCGCGCCGTCGGGTGCCGCCAGCTTTGCCGTGGCGGTGAGTGACAGCGGACAGGTCGCCGTTCGGGTGGACGAGGGGGGCCGTTCCCGCACCGCCCGGTGGACCCGAGGGCGGTGGACCGATCTGCCCGACCTGCCCGGTAGTGTCGGGAGCTGGGCCGCCGACATCAACGATCGTGGGGACGTCGTCGGCTGGGCCCAGACCGCCGATCGGACGATGCACGCGGTCGTCTGGCGGGGTCGGAGGATCATCGATCTTGGCACGCTGGGCGGTCGTGGCAGCCTGGCGACGGCGATCAACGACGCCGGGCAGGTCGTCGGTTCGACGTTCGACGGCAACGGTGGCGGTCGCGGCTTCCGCTGGGAGGACGGCCGCGTGACGGATCTCGGCACCCTCGGCGGCCCTTCCAGCACGCCGGCGGCGATCAGCGACCGTGGCGACATCGTTGGCGTCAGCAGTACGCCCGACGGCGCCGAGCACGGATTCCGCTGGTCCCACGGTCGGATGGTGCTCCTGGGCGATTTCGGCGGCGGCACCAGCCGCGCCGTGGCGGTCAACAACCGCGGTCAGGCCGTCGGTTCCGCCCGCCTACCCGACGGCGGCACCCGTGCGGCCCGCTGGAACTGATTCGATTTCCACCACCCGCCCACCGCATTTCCTCGTTCCCCGGACCGGTCGGTGTCCGGATCCAGCACGCTCCAACCCGTCGTGGCGCCGTCTCGTGGCCGTCAGCTTTCGGACATGTTGCGGAAGGGGCGGGAAAACTCCCTCTGCACAGGCACACTATGGTGCGTCTGGCGATCGAAGGAGCGAGGGAGAGTGCTGGTGGTTCCGACCCCGCTTCACGTCACCACCCCCGCGGGGGAGGCGACGCTCACCGGAGACAAGCCGGTCGTGGTGGGGCGGGCCCGTACGGCCGACATTGTGATCAACGATGGCCGGGTGTCGCGCCGGCATCTGGTGCTGCATCCCGACGTCGGCGGATGGCGGATCGAGGACATCAGCGCCAACGGTCTATGGCGGGATGGCTGCCGTGTGGGCGGTCTCGCCGTCTCCGGGGAGCTCCGGCTCCGGCTCGGCGCGGTGGACGGACCCGAGGTGGTGCTCGTTCTGCGTCCGGCCCCGCCGATGATCCCGCCGACCGCGCCGACCCATAGCCCGGGCGGGGCACCCATCCCCCTTGCCGGCCCGTCGTCACCGTCGTCACCGCCGTCGCCGTCTTGGCCGTCGCCGTCGCCGGGGGCGGCGGTGCCGGGCGCGGAATGGTGGTCCGAACCGGCGCCGGGCGCTGCGTCGGCGCCCGTCCCAGCGGCGCCTGCGCAGTCGGGCGGGCCCGACTCGGCCGTGGGGCAGGCGACGATCGTGCACGACCGGCGGCGCGTGCATCCGCTGACGATCGGACGGGTGCGGATGGGCCGGTCCCGCGACAACGACATCAACGTGGGCGACCTGCTCGCGTCCCGCCATCACGCCGAGCTGCACATCTCGGTGGCCGGTGTCGAGCTCGTCGACCTCGCTTCCGCCAACGGCACCTTCGTCAACGGTCACCGGGTCACCCGGGCGCGGGTGATGCAACGCGACATCATCGCCATCGGCCATCATCTGTTCCAGCTCGAGGGAAACTCGCTCGTCGAATACGTCGATTCCGGTGACGTGGCCTTCGAGGCGCAGGCGCTGTCGGTGTGGGCCGGCACCAAGCAGCTCATGCACGACATGACCTTCCGGCTGCCGGGCCGTTCCCTGCTCGGCGTCGTCGGACCGAGCGGGGCCGGCAAGTCCACGCTGCTCAACGCTCTCACCGGCTTCCGACCGGCGGACCGGGGATCGGTGATCTACGCGGGACGTGACCTCTACGCCGAGTATGACGAGTTGCGACGCCGGATCGGGTACGTGCCGCAGGCCGACCCGCTGCACGACCAGCTGACCGTGCGTGAGGCTCTGCTGTACGGCTCGGAGTTGCGTTTCCCCGCCGACACCACCGCCGAGGAGCGGCGGGCCCGGGTGGAGGAGGTCATCGGCCAGCTTGGACTGACCGCGCACGCCAACACACCGGTCTTCCGGCTTTCCGGCGGCCAGAAGAAGCGCACCAGCGTCGCGCTGGAGCTGCTCACCCGGCCCTCTCTGCTGTTCCTGGACGAGCCGACCTCCGGCCTGGACCCGGCCAATGACCAGTCTGTGATGGAAACCCTGCGGGGCCTGGCGAAGGGCGGCGGCGCCGGCTCCGGCGACGAGACCGGCCGGACCGTCATCGTCGTCACCCACAGTGTGCTGTTCCTGGACCTGTGCGACTTCATCCTCGTGCTCGCGCCCGGCGGGCACGTGGCCTACTTCGGGCCTGCGGACGGGGCGCTGCGGTTCTTCGGCAAGGAGGACTTCCGCGAGTTCGCGGCGGTGTTCCGCGAGCTCGAGGCCACTCCGGGTGAGGAGATGGCGGAGCGGTTCCGGGACTCGGAGTTCTTCGTACCCTCCGCGATCGTGGCGCCCGCGGTGCGCAAGGCACCGCCGGAGCTGCCCAGCGTGCGCCAGCAGCCGGTCCGGGCCCAGCTCGCGACGCTGACCCGACGGTACTGGCGGGTCGTGCTCGCCGACCGGTCGTACCTACGGCTGATCATTGCCTTCCCGTTCCTGCTCGGCGTCGTCCCACAGGTGATCCGCGCCCCGGACGGGCTGCGTGCGTTACCCCAGGCGCCGAACACCGACGCGACGAAGGTTCTCCTCGTCCTGGTGCTGTGTGCCTGTTTCATGGGCATGGCCAACTCGGTCCGGGAGATCGTCAAGGAGCGGCCGATCTACCGGCGGGAACGCACGATCGGGCTGTCCCGCACCGCCTACCTTGGATCAAAGATCATTCTGCTGACCGGGATCACCACCGCCCAGTGTCTTGTCTTCACCCTGATCGGGCTGGTGGGCCGGACCCCGCCGAGGGCGGTCGTGCTCGGCTCGCCGGTGCTGGAGTGTCTGATCGCGGTGAGTGTCGCGGCGCTCGCCTCGATGATGATCGGTCTGCTGGTCTCGACGCTGATCGACAACGCGGACAAGACCATGCCGATCCTGGTCCTGGTCACGATGGGTCAGCTGGTGTTCTCCGGGGGACTGACCTCGCTGGTCGGGCGCCCCGTGCTGGAGCAGATCAGCCTGCTCGTCCCGGCCCGCTGGGGGTTCGCGGCCCTGGCGTCCACGGACGATCTCAACGACGTCAGCAAGTTCGGTAACGAGACCCTGCGGACCGACCCGGCCGACGGGCTGTGGAAGCACAGCGTGGCGATCTGGGTCCTCGACATCGTGATCTGCGTGCTGATCGGTGTCGTGGCACTGATCCTCACGGCCGTCATGCTGCGCCGGATCGAACCGAAGGTCACCCGGCCGACGGGTGCCGGGCTAGGGCCGGCCACCGGTTCGGGTTCGGGTTCGGGAGGGTTGTCGGGTCCGCGGCTGTACGGCACCGGGGTCCCGCCGGCGCACGGTTCCAGGACCGGCCGGTCCATGCCGTTGCGCGGCTGAGTGGTTAGTCCGTCCCCCTAGCCCACGCCCCGGACCAGGTATCCCGGCGACTTCCCTCGCGAGCCGGGCCGCGAGGGAAGTCGCTATACCCCTATCTGTGGGCCGGCGCGGCGCGAGTGGTCGCAAATCCAAAACCTCCGCAGCAACCGGTTATCGTGGCGATAAGGTGAGCTGACCGAAGTTCGCTCGCGGTGGGGGATGGGGCATGGAGATCGTCTTCTTGTGCGAGCAGTATCCGCCGATCATCTGGGACGGGGCGGGAGTCTATACACACGACATCGCTCACGCACTGGTCGCGCTCGGTCATCGGGTTCATATCCTCTGCGCGCAGGGACGCTACCGCACGGATGAGGATCATGACGGGGTGATGGTGCACCGGCGGCCTCTCCTGCGGTTGCCCGTCACCAGGTTTCTCGGCCCACTCGGCCGGTCGTTCCAGGGGGAGAACCATCCTCGCGATTCGCTCTCCCTGCGGTTCGTTCTCGCGGTTTCCTATGCTTTCTGGCTGCGTCGTCTCGGTCTGCGTCCCGACGTGATCGAGACTCAGGACGGCGAGACCCGGGGCCTGCGTACCGCCCTGCGCCGCGACATCCCCCTCGTGATCCACCTGCATACCCCGACGATGATGGATGTGCGCCTGCGGGACGGCCGGCTGCACGGCAGGGGCGCGGTGGCCGACCGGATCGACCGGTTCTCCGCTCTGCGCGCCGACGCGCGCACCGCTCCCTCCGAGCTGATCGTCACCACGCTGCGCGGTTTCGGCTGGCTGGATAGGGACACCGACGCGGACGTCATTCCTTACCCGTTCGACCGGTCCCCGTACATGGAGGTGGCGTCGCCCCAGCACACCGACCCGACGTTGCTCGTCGTCGGACGGCTCGAATGGCGCAAGGGGCTGGATGTCCTGATCGAGGCGGCCGCGCTGCTGAAGAAACGGGGTGTCGAGGCGACGGTGGTCTTCGCCGGTCAGTCCTCGGGCACGATCGAGGGTGTGGCGACCGGGACCTGGCTGGAGCAGCAGGCGGTCAAACTCGGCGTCACCTGCCGTTTCGCCGGCCACCTGACCCGTCCCGAGCTGGTCAAGGCCTATGAGGAGGCACGGGCGGTCGTCGTGCCGAGCCGGTTCGAGAGCTTCTCCATCGCGGGTCTCGAGGGAATGGCCTCGGGGCGCCCGGTCGTCGCGACCGCGACAACCGGGGTGGCCACCTGGGTGGCGAAATGGAAGGGCGGCACGGTCGTCCCGCCGGAGGACGCCCCCGCACTCGCCGACGCCCTGGAACCCTTCCTCACCGACCCGGAGTTCGCGGAGACGGTGGGTGCCCGCGGTCGGGTCGGCACCGCCGAGCTCGAGCCGTTGCGTATTGCCGCCCTGCGCGAGAAGGTCTACCAGAAGGCCATCGACCGTTTGCGGGCGCGCCACGGAAAAACCTCCGCCGTGGCATGAGGGTGGCGACCCGGATCATCGATTGCCGGTCACGAACCTGATCCAGGCGAAAACCCTAGGGTGGGGTCATGAGCGGTCTGTGCGGTGTCTCCCTGGAACATCCGATCATGAACGCGGCCGGCACCTGCAAGACCGCCGAGGATGTCGAAACGTTCGCCCGGTCGGCGGTCTCGATGATCGTCGTTGGTTCGATCACCAGAGAACCGCGGTCAGGCAACTCCGGCAACGTCTACTGGCCCGGCCGAGTCTACTCGTTGAACGCGCTCGGGCTTCCCAACCGCGGACTGGACTACTATGCCGCGCATCTGCCCGGCATGGTGCGGCGCGCTCACCTGGCGGGCAAGCCGTTGACCGTCAGCGTCGCCGGGTTCGGTGTCGACGAGTACCGCGAGATCTCCGCGGTCGTGGCGCGGACGGGGGTCGATCTGATCGAACTGAACCTGGCCTGCCCGAACGTCTGGGACGGCGGAACGCAGAAGCGCATCGCCTGCTTCGATCCCGGGCACACCGCGACGATCTGCACGGCGGTGGGCGACACGCTGGTGGCGCAGGCTGGTGCCGATCCGGCCCGACGCGTCCCCTACGGAGTCAAGATCTCGCCGTTCTCCGATCCGTCGGCTCTGGCGGAGCTCGCAACGGTGATCGATGAGGTCGCCGCGCGTCCCGGTGGCCCGCGGTTCGTCACGGCGGTGAATACCTTCCCCAACGCCTTCGCCGTCGACGAGGCGCACCGACCAGTCGTCGACGTCGAGCTCGCCGGTATGAGCGGGCCGGCGCTCAAGCCCGTCGGGCTCGGTCAGGTGCGCCAGCTACGCCGCCTGCTCCCGGAGAGTGTGGACATCGTCGGGGTCGGGGGTGTGACCGACGGGCGCGACGTCGCCGACTACCTGCTGGCCGGGGCCACCGCGGTCCAGGCCGCCACCGCGTTCTGGAACCGTGCGGAGGATCCGGCCGTCTTTGGTGCCATTCTGTCCGACTGGATCGACCACACCGACCCGACCGTCCCCTGAAAAGGGTTTCATGCGTATTTTCCGTACATCTTCCCAGCATATTTTTTCACGTCCTCGGCGCGGGAGCCCATCGCCGGATCAGCCTCTGGCCGCCGCGTTTCTCGGTGTCGCTCGGCCTGGCTGGTCGGCGGTGTTCTCCGGGCCGCTTCCCGGGACCAGGGAGATCCGCCGGTCCGGCGGTGGAAACGTCAGCCGGAACGTGAAGGCGGTGGCGGTCGGACCGTGGGCCCGCAGGTGACGAACCCGGTCCTCGGCCTCGTCCGTCCCCGGCCGATGCCCGGCGGGTACCCACCACAGGGCGTTGGTCGTCCGCTGGGTGGGATGAAACCACTCGCGCCGACGGCGTAGGAACGCCCCGTGGCCGCTACGGAAGACGAAGTTGGCCAGCGCCTCCACCGACTCCCAGACGGTCAGGTTCACGATGATCGCATGGTCGCCGTCGCCCTCCCACACGAACGTGCGTACGACGGTGTCGCCATCCTCGGCCCGCAGGCGCCAGACGAAGCCAGGCTGCCCGTCGCCGAGCGTATTGGTGGAAGTGAGACCGGCGACGAAGTCGGTCAGCGCGGAGGAGCCGGGCGGCGCGAGCAGTCGGGCGATGTTCACCTGGGCCAGATGGTAACCCGTCATGAAGGCAGCCTAGGGAGGTTGTCGCGCCGCCGCCAGGAATATCGGTCAATTACCGGTCGATCATGATCGGCGAGTTGGCGGGTGCAATTTCTACCAGTTTTTCGATGCCGCTCGGAACAGCCGGCGAACAGTAACCCCGCCACGAACAGGCCGGCCGATGCCGATGCCTGCCGATCGGCGCCCCATCGTGGGGCTGTCAGGTGATCCGTCAGGTGGTGTCGCCGCCGAGGGCTCCGCTGGAGCCACCCGGATGGACTCACCCGAGTCGATCATGAGCGCCTCCCACCTATTGGCAACGTCGAAGCTACTCTCCGTAGTCGGAGGTGCCGGGAGGGGAAGATCCCAAGATCCCGGGGCGGGCTGTGTCATTTGCGTGGAAGCGTGTTTCTCCGCGGAAATCAGCCTGAGTGCGGATCGCTCGAGTTCGGTCGGTGATCCGATTTCGGTCCTCGCTGACCGAAATGGCCTCCACTGCCGACAGTATTTGGTCATTTTCCGCTAGCAATGGGGGAGTCATGGGAAGTTCCGCAAGGAGAAAAGCCGCAGTTGTCGCTCTGTCCACGACGGCGGCTCTGGTTGTCGCCGCGGGGCCCGCGGCCACGAGCGCGTTGGCCTCCGATGGTCACGACGGCCCGAAGGACAAGCGCGTCACCAAGCACGTCGTCAAGGAGCACTGGACCAAGATCCGCTGGGAGAAGGAGAGCTGGGACAAGAAGGTCTGGGACGCTAAGGACAAGAAGGTCTGGGACGAC
>NZ_CDXDOR010000008.1:24150-32376 GCF_978021225.1 Frankia sp. CeTa3Moorea
GGACTGGGGCTGGGACTGGGCCTGAGCTGACGAGAGAACTTGGACGGAGCGCCACTGAAATACGGCGAACCGCTAGGAGGAACGTGTAGCGGCGTTGGCGAGGGCGTCCGGAACGGATTCCGATCGGCAATGCCCGCCCGGGTTCTTTGGCCGGCACGGTGCCGGACACCATGGTTCCGTGGTGTCCGGCACTCACGGTTCATGGCCATTCATGGCCATCACGCGCGGGTGGCGGGAATATGGCGCTCCGGTTCACATCCGACGGGCGAGGATGCGGTAGGCGTTCGACCGGCTGCCGGCGGTCAGATAAGGCCGGCTCATCGCGTCCAGGGCCAGGCCTGCTACGAATGCGGGGACCATGGCGGCCGCGGTCAGCGCCCGGATCCTCCGCGGGCGTCCTGGATCCTCCTCGGTGCGCCACGCTGAGGACGGTGACGGCGCGACGGTCTGGAGCAGCCCATACAGGGCCATCACCGGGTCCCCCTGCTGATGGACATCACCGAACCGGATCTCCTGGACCGCGAAGCCACGTTCGTTCAGGGCAGCTGCCAAATTGGCCGCCGGCATAAGGTGCTGATGTTGCGGAATCAGCTATCCCGGCCACAGTTGGCGGTACATACGGGCCGCGGGGCTCTCCGGATTCGGTACCTCGATCAGCAGATGGCGGCCCGGGGCCAGCGCGAGTGCGGCGGCATCCAGCTCGGCCAGCGGATCCCGGGTGTGTTCGAGGTAGTGGAACATGCTGATGACGTCGTACTGGTCGGCCAGATCGGCGGCGATATCGGGAAATAACCCGCGGTAGGCCCGATCTACCCAGCGTCGGCGTTCCGCATCCTCGATGCTCGCCCCGATGTCGAGTGCGTCGAACGAGGTCGTCGGCCAGACCGTTCTCGCCACGTTACAGAAATGTCCATGGCCACCTCCCACGTCCAACCAGCGACGGGGCGTCGGTATCGACAGGCTGGCCCGGTGGAGATAGGGGGCTCTCCGCATTTCGCTAGAGGCCGTGTCTGCGCACTGACGGATCGCGATGGCCCGCGGTGACTGCGTGTAGTCGATCGTGGGGTCGGGAAATGGGCCGCACCCGCCATCCGGAAAGATCGTGTTTTGTCTAAGGAACATGATCAACGAGCGAGCGGGTGCGTGTGTCGAATATGAGCGGTGCCGTGGTTGCCGAGTTGTGTGGGCTGGGTGGGGTCGAGGTCGCCGATCTCGAGCGGGAGGCGGACGGCTGGTGGTCGGCGCATCTGGTGACGTCCGCGGATGTGGTCGCGTGCTGCCCGGACTGCGGGGCGGCTTCGAGGCGGGTCAAGGAGGCCGGCAGCCAGCGGCTGGTGCACCTGACGGCGCTGCCGATGACGCTGACCTGGCACAAACGCCGGTTGTACTGCGAGAACGCCGCCTGTGGCCGGGACAGTTTCACCGAGGACGGGCCGGTCGCCGAGCCTGGGGCGCGGGTCTCGGCGCCGGGCCGGGCGAGGATGGGCCATCTGTGCGGGGACTGGCTCGTCCCGGTCGACCGGGTCGCCGCGACGCTCGGGATCTCCTGGCACACGGCGCACGGGGCGTTTGTCCGTCTCGCTGAGGCCGTCGAGATCATGCTCACTGACCCCGACGAGGCGTTCCCGGCCGAGCAGCCCACCGGCCATTCCGACGACGCCGACGACGCCGCGGAGGCGGAAGGGGCGGATAACGTCGGGGTGGCCGGGCCCGCGGAGCCCGCCGGGACGGCCGGGCCCGAGCCGACGCCGCGGGCACACCGGTCGGTGTCCGGGCCGTTGCCGCTGGTCGGGGTGCTCGGGATCGACGACCATCGCCGGGGCCGGGCACGGTACCACTGGGACGCCCCGGCGGGCCGCTGGGTGGAGGACGCGAACCGGTGGCAGACCGTGTTCGTCGATTCCTCCGGCAGCAACGGCCTGCTCGGCCAGACCGAGTGCCGGACCGCCGCCGCGACGACCGCCTGGCTTCAGGCCCAGGCCCGCGCGTGGCGGGAGAACATCTGGGCGGTCACGACCGACATGTCCACGATCTACAAGGCGGCGGTCCGCGACACGCTGCCCCACGCCGTGCACGCGATCGACCCGTTCCATGTCGTCCACCTGGCGAACAGGACGATCGGCGACGTGCGACGCCGGGTCATCTTCGAGCGGTACGGCCGGCGGTGCCGCGCGACCGACCCGGAATACAAATACCGCACCCTGCTCCTGCGCACGGAGAGGTCGTTTCCGCCGCACCACGGGCAGGTCGTGCGAGGCGGCTCGAGGAACCGGTCAAGACCGTTGGCGAGATCCCGCCGGTACTGGGATCTCCTCTCGGTGACCTCCGTGGGGGTGGGCCTGCCCGCCATTCTGATCGGCCGTGGAGCCCGCGGGCACGTCGCCGGATCCGGGCCGATGGTCGGTGCGCCGAGAAGCTCACGGGTTCGGCTCGGCATCCCCACCAGTTGGAGGAGGTCACCGCGTCGCCGCGTCAGCATGCTGCGCCGCAGCGTCCCGGGCGTCACCCGTAGCCGGCTACCGCCCACGGCGACCGGCTGCAGCCAGGACATCGTCACCGCCGTGAGTGCCGCGAGCGGGTTGCTGGTAGCCCCGAGCAGGATGGCGGCGTCCCACAGCGCGGGCAGGACCCGTCTGGCGGGCTCCCATGCATAGGCGGCGCGGTGCACGGACAGCCGGGTGCGATCGTTGTCCGGCTCGGCACCGACCAGGCCGGGCAGCACGGCGAGGTCGGTGGAGGCGGCAGCGTGCCGTTTGCACGTCTCGAGCACGGCCACGAGCTCGGCCTCGGTGAGATCGGTGAGATCGGTGCTGTCCGCGGTGGTGAGGCCGGTGCGGGCTAGCACCTCTGCATTGACGAGCACCGCCTGGAAGGCCCCGCGACCGCGGGCCAGCCGGGCTGACCGGTAGGTGGACGGGTCGACCATCCGCGCCAGGTCGAGGATCCGGTGCGCCGACATCTCGGCTGGGACCAGGTTGAGGACCTCGCGGCCGTGCCGACGCGCGTATGTGTCGGCCGCGCGGCGATGCTCGGGGCCGAGACGCACTCCGGAGGCGAGGAGGAGGATGTACGACGGACGCTGCGCGTGAGGGTCGTCCGAGCCGGGCTCGCCTCCCGGATGCCCATGGTCCACCGATTCGATGACGTCGATGGCACCTACCCGGCCGCGCAGCCGGATGCCGTTAAGGCCGACCCCCACACACGCGGCTACCGGGAGCCAGCCACGACGCCTCACCATCGGCCTCCACTGAATATTTGATCCGCATCCGGTCCGCAGTCGGGAAGCCCCCGCAAAATACCTCTTGCATCCGAATTGCAGCCGAAGCTTCACCGACCGCTCCACGCCGCGCGGCTGAACCGGGTGGCCAGGCTGAACCGGGCCGGAAGACACCGCCGGGTTCGGCCGCACCCGCCGCGGCACGGGAGAACGTCACCGCAGGCACGCCGGAGCCCTGTGTCAGGGGCGCGGGACTGGTCTGATTTTGATCGTCGGCTCTGGCGGTGGCCCGGCGGTGGGCGCGTCCTGGGCGAGGTGGTTCCAGAACTACTCGACCACGGGTTGCCGCAGGCGAGGGCCGAGTTCGCGGATCAGGGCCGAGTTCGCGGATCAGGGCCGAGTTCGCGGATCAGGGCCGAGTTCGCGGATCAGGATGCCCAGCGCCTGGGTGTGCTCTGGATCGGGCTTGGTGGAAATGCCGGCGGCACGTAGGCCGCGGACCTGGCTGAGAGTGAGGTCGGCAAGCAAGATGATCATCTTGGTGTTGTCGTGTTCCGGGTCGATCAGCGCGCGGCGCAGGTAGCGCAGCTGGGCGGGGTGCTCGGCGTACATGCGGGCGACGGCGGCGTCGTGGGCTCTGCCGATCTTGGCCGCGCTGCCCTGCGCGGGGACGCCGAGCACCGCTGACCATTTGCAGAGCCTGCCGTACCGTCGGACAGCATGGGCATCGGAGAAGCCGTCATCGTCAACACCGCGGCGACCGCGGCCTTTGACGGGCAGATCGGGTAGATCGGCCAGGTCGTCCCCGACACCGAAACCCTTGCCACCGCGACGAAGATCGCCGAACGGATCGCCGGCAACTTCACCGGCCACCGAGGACAGACTATGACCTACCGATCATCGTGGATGACCGAGGAGCTCGACCAGCTCCAAAACCTCACCCGCACCTTCCTGGCCAAGGAATCCGAACCCAACCACGAGCGGTGGACCGAACAGCACGCGGTCGACCGCGAGTTCTGGAACAAGGCTGGCGAGATCGGCCTGCTGTGCATCAGCTGCCCCATCGAGTACGGCGGCGGTGGCGGCACGTTCGCGCACGAGGCCGTGGTGTTGCGCGAGCAGGGCTACATCGCCGACGACTGCTGGGCCTACCTGGTGCACAGCCCGATCGTCGCGCACTATATCAACGCCTACGGCGGCCACGAGCAGAAGCAGCGCTGGCTGCCCAGACTGGCGTCCGGTGTGTTCGTCGGCGCGATCGCGATGACCGAACCGGGCACCGGTAGCGACCTGCAGGCCGTGCGCACCACAGCCCGGCGCGAGGGTGACCATTACGTGATCAACGGTGCGAAGACGTTCATCACCAACGGTACCCACTGTGACCTGCTCATCATCGTGGCCCGCACCGGCAACGCGCCCGGCGGCAGAGGGCTGTCGCTGATCGTGGCGGAAACCCAGGGGCTGCAAGGGTTCGAACGCGGCCGGGTGCTGCAGAAGATCGGCGCGATGGGCACCGACACCCGCGAGCTGGCTTTCACCGACATGCGGGTGCCGGCGGCCAACCTGCTCGGTCCGGCCGAGGGCCAGGGCTTCATGCAGCTGGTACAGCAGCTGCCGCAGGAACGGCTGTCCATCGCGGTGAATGCCGCGGCTGCCGCCGAACACGCCGTCGACCTGGCCATCGCCTACGCCAAGGAGCGCACGGCGTTCGGCAAACCCCTGCTGGAATTCCAGAACACCCGGTTCGTGCTCGCCGAGTGCCGTACCGAAGCGCTGGCGCTGCGCACCTTCATCGACCACTGCATCACCGAGCATGTGGCTGGCCGGCTCGACGGCGCAACCGCGTCCATGGCCAAATACCTGGCCACCGACAAGCAGTGCGAGATCGTCGACCGCTGCCTACAGATCTTCGGCGGCTACGGCTACATGACCGAATACCCCATCGCCCGCATGTACGCCGCAGCCCGCGTCCAGAGGATCTACGGCGGCACCAACGAAATCATGAAGGAGCTCATCGCCCGCTCCCTCTGACCGGCAAGAGACCAACCACGCCCGGAGCAGGATCCACCTAGCATGCGGGGGGGTTCGGGGGGGGCTCGGCCCTCCCGGTAGGCCTGGCGGAACGACGAGGTCCGCCCCCCGCGCGGACACAACCCACCCAGAGTGGAGCGGGTGACCGGGATCGAACCGGCATGGCCAGCTTGGAAGGCTGGGGCTCTGCCATTGAGCTACACCCGCGAGGTGATCGATGCGAGCTTACCCCGTAGAATGAGCAGGCAACGCCTCGGGGCGTAGCGTAGTGGCTAGCGCGCCTGCTTTGGGTGCAGGAGATCGGGAGTTCGAGTCTCCCCGCCCCGACCGATAGCCTCGGCGTGTCACCCCCTGTCCAACGTCGTACCAGGAGACCGCCGCGCCGTGAAGGCCACCAAGGAGACCCTCAGCCCGACCCGGGTCAAGCTCACTGTCGAGGTGCCCTTCGACGAGCTCAAGCCCTCGCTCGAGGCCACATATCGCAAGCTTGCCCGCCAGGTCCGGGTCTCGGGCTTCCGGCCGGGCAAGGTCCCGCCGCGCATCCTGGACCAGCGGCTGGGCCGGGATGTCATCCTGGACGAAGCCGTCCAGGAGGCGCTGCCGCAGCTCTACTCCGAGGCCGTGCAGGCCGAGGAGGTCGACGTGCTGTCCCGGCCCGAGGTGGACATCACCGAGTTCGCCGACGGCGGCCAGCTCGTCTTCACCGCCGAGGTGGACGTCCGGCCCGAGGTGACCCTGCCGGAGTTCTCGGAGCTTGAGGTCATCGTTGACGCCGTCGAGGTCACCGACGAGCAGGTCGAGGAGCAGGTCGGCGCGCTGCGTGATCGTTTCGCGGTGCTCACGCCGGTGGAGCGGGCCGTGCAGGCGGGTGACTACGTCTCGCTCGACCTGTCCGCCGAGGCGGACGGCACGCCGATCGAGGGTGCCGAGGCGACCGGGCTGTCCTACGAGGTCGGCAGTGGCAACCTGGTCGAGGGTCTCGACGACGCGATCATCGGCGCCACGGACGGCGAGACCCGTACCTTCACCACGGAGCTGCTCTCCGGCGAGCAGGCCGGTCAGCCCGCCCAGGTGACGGCGACGGTCCACGGGGTCAAGGAGAAGGAGCTCCCGGCCCTGGACGACGACTTCGCGACCACCGTCAGCGAGTTCGACACCCTCGACGAGCTGCGCGCGGACATCCGGGCGCGCCTGGAGCAGTCGCGCCGCACCGAACAGGTCGGCCAGGCCCGGGAGAAGTTGCTGGAAAGCCTCCTGGAGCGGGTGGAGGTGCCGGTGCCCGGCTCGCTGCTCGTCGGCGAGATCGAGGCCCGTGAGCACCGCCTCTCCCGCGAGCTGGAGTACATCGGCACGGACCGCACGTCCTACCTGGAGACCCTCGGCCAGACTGAGGAGGAGTTCGACGCGGAGGTCCGCGAGTCCGCCGGCAAGGCCATCCGCTCCCAGTTCATCCTGGACGCGGTGATCGATGCCGAGTCGATTGGGATCGACCAGGGCGAGCTGATGGAGCAGCTCATCCTGCGTGCCCAGCGCTCCGGGGTGCAGCCGGACGTCTACGCTCAGCAGCTTGCGCAGGGCGAGGGTCTGACGGCCCTGATGGCCGATGTCCTGCGGACCAAGGCGCTCTTCCTGTTGCTGGAGAACGCCAAAGTCGTCGACAGCGCGGGGACCTCCGTCGAGCTCGCTCTGCCGGCCCGTCCGCAGCCGGGCGCCGACGCGGACGCGGATCATGACCACGACGTCACCGTCGCGGCGGAGGCAGTCGCCCCCGGGGACGCCACGGTTGAGCCGGTTGAGGCGAAGACCGACGGCAACGGCTGATCGGCGCCTCGCCGCTGGCGCGGTCGCGTTCCTCCCGAAGCAACCATCGGGTCATAACAGGCGCATCGTGGGGGTTGGTCACCGTTCCCACCCGGAACCGTGGCCAGCCCCCGCTGTTCGTCTCACCATCGCCGCCTTCCGTGACCGGACGGCGCCGCGCCGAACCAGCCCGCGCCCGGCTGGCCATGAGCGCCCACCGGCCCCGGGCCGGCCGGACTGGCCCGTCCTCACGCCCAGCGCGAACATCGGGCGGGAAGGGCGGGAACTGGGGCGTGTCACAGATAGTGTCGAGCCGGTCAATCAGCCGCCCCATGTGAGGAAGTCGAGGAGCTGACCGTGAGTAACATCGCAGCCCCGCGCCTGCCGGTTCCGGGTCCGGACCTTCGTGCACCCGGTCAGGGTGGACCCGCGTTCGACGACCAGGTTTTCAACCGTCTGTTGGCCAACCGCATCGTCTTCCTCGGCTCGGTCGTCGAGGACTCGATCGCCAACGCGATCTGTGCGCAGCTCCTGCTGCTCAACGCGGAGGATCCGACCCGCGACATTTTCCTCTACATCAACTCGCCGGGTGGGTCGGTGAGCGCCGGTATGGCGATCTACGACACCATGCAGTTCGTCGAGAACGATGTCGCGACCGTCTCGCTCGGTCTCGCCGCGTCGATGGGGCAGTTCCTGCTCTGCGCCGGTGCGTCGGGTAAGCGCTACTCCCTGCCGCACGCGCGGATCATGATGCACCAGCCGTCCGGTGGGATCGGGGGCACCGCCTCCGACATCGCCATCCAGGCGGAGCAGATGCTGTACACCAAGCGGATGATGCAGGAGCGCATCGCCTTCCACACCGGTCAGCCGATCGAGCAGATCGAGCGCGACTCCGACCGGGACCGGTGGTTCACCGCCGAGGAGGCCAAGGACTACGGCTTCGTCGACCACGTCGTCCAGCAGGCCCGCCAGGTTCCCAGCGAAGGCCCGGTGAGCTGAGCGGAGCCCCCGCTCACCGGATCGAACCGTCGTCATCCGTCCCGGAGGCAGCCACCATGTTCCACGACACGCTGTACCAGCAGATGCGGCACGAGCAGGCCCGCCAGGCAGCCGCCCAGTCGCAGGGCCGCTACGTCCTGCCGAACATCATCGAGAAGACCTCCCGCGGCGAGTACGGC
>NZ_CDXDOR010000008.1:32771-69064 GCF_978021225.1 Frankia sp. CeTa3Moorea
AGAACAGCCGGATCCTCATCCACCAGCCGTCGGCGCAGGGCGAGGGCCAGTCGAGCGACATCGAGATCCAGGCGCGGGAGATCCTGCGGATGCGGTCCCTGCTGGAGCGGATGCTCGCCGTCCACACCGGCAAGAAGGAAGAGGACATCCGCAAGGACATCGAGCGTGACAAGATCTTCAGCGCCGACGAGGCCAAGGAGTACGGCCTGATCGACGAGGTCATCAAGACCCGGAAGTCCTCCCGGCTCGCCACCGCTCGCTGAGGTGCCGGGCCGGCGGTCCGACCCCGCGGTCGGAGCCTCGCGAGGCGTGACGTTTCGCGAGGCCGGCACGCGGTCGTCGGCCGTCGGCCGCTACCACACCCGACGCGCCGACGCGGTGAAACCCGGTCAGCAGTTTTCGTCCGTGACGCGATGGCCTAATGGGACTGCGTGGACGGGCGAGGACGGCCAAGGTGACCGTAGGCTGACCGGTATGAGCCGAGCGATTGGGCTCTCACCGGACGGCTCGGCGGGGTACCGTCCCCACGGGGATGGTTGCAGGCAGACACGCGACGACTGGGCGGTGTCAACCGCCCCTGACATGCAGGCGACACCATCGTCTGGACGAAGGGACTGAGTCCTCGGTGGCACGCATCGGTGATGGCGGTGACCTGCTCAAGTGCTCGTTCTGCGGTAAGTCGCAGAAGCAGGTGAAGAAGCTCATCGCCGGCCCTGGCGTCTATATCTGCGACGAGTGCATCGATCTCTGTAACGAGATCATCGAGGAGGAGCTGTCCGAATCCTCCGAGCTCAAGTGGGACGAACTGCCCAAGCCACGCGAGATCTACGAGTTCCTCGACAGTTACGTGGTGGGGCAGGAGACGGCGAAGAAGACCCTCTCCGTCGCGGTCTACAACCACTACAAGCGGGTCCAGGCGGGCGGATCCAGCGGTGACGGGAGCAAGGGCGAGGTCGAGCTCGCGAAGAGCAACATCCTGCTGCTCGGGCCGACGGGCTGCGGCAAGACGCTGCTCGCCCAGACTCTCGCGCGAATGCTCAACGTCCCGTTTGCCATCGCCGATGCCACCGCGCTGACCGAGGCGGGCTACGTCGGGGAAGACGTCGAGAACATTCTGCTCAAACTCATTCAGGCCGCCGACTATGACGTCAAAAAGGCCGAGACCGGGATTATCTACATCGACGAGGTCGACAAGATCGCCCGGAAGTCGGAGAACCCGAGCATCACGCGGGACGTGTCCGGTGAGGGCGTGCAACAGGCCCTGTTGAAGATCCTCGAAGGCACCACGGCCAGCGTGCCGCCACAGGGCGGGCGCAAGCACCCGCATCAGGAGTTCATCCAGATCGACACGACGAACGTGCTGTTCATCGTGGGCGGGGCGTTCGCCGGGCTCGACCGGATCATCGAGTCGAGGATCGGCAAGAAGTCGCTGGGGTTCCGCGCCGTACTGCACGGCAAGGACGACCCGGACGGATCCGACGTCTTCGGCGACATCATGCCCGAGGACCTGCTGAAGTACGGCATGATTCCGGAGTTCATCGGCCGGCTCCCGGTGATCACCAGCGTGTCCAACCTGGATCGGGAGGCGCTGATCCGCATCCTCACCGAGCCGAAGAACGCCCTCGTCCGCCAGTACAAGCGACTGTTCGAGCTGGACAGCGTCGATCTCGACTTCACCTCGGACGCGCTCGAGGCCATCGCGGACCAGGCGATCCTGCGTGGGACCGGTGCCCGCGGGCTGCGAGCGATCATGGAAGAGGTCCTGCTCTCGGTGATGTACGACATCCCGAGCCGCAAGGACGTGGCCCGGGTCGTCGTCACCCGCGAGGTCGTGCTGGAGCACGTCAATCCGACGCTGGTCCCGCGCGACGTCGTGTCCAAGCGGCCTCCCCGCCAGGAGAAGTCGGCCTGACGGCGCCCACCCGGCGCCCACTCAGTGCATCCCGTGCGTCGGGTCCAGCGCGGTCAGGGTCCGGCGGGCCTCAGCCAGATGGTAGAAGGACCCGGTCACCAGGATCGCCCCACCCGGCCCCGCCGCGTCCCGCAGGGCGTGGCGGACGGCGCAGCCGACGTCGGAGGCGGCGTGGGCCGGCATCGCCCGCGCCCGCGCCGCGGAGACCAGGCGCTCGGCGTGGATGGCCCGCGGTGACGCCGGTTCGCAGGCGATCAGCGAGCTGATCGGTTGGTGGCGCAGTTCCGCGAGAGTCCCCTCGTAGTCGTGACCGCGCAGCGCCCCGTAGACGATGGTCCACTCCCGCCCGGGGAACTCCTCACCCAGGGACCGGGCGAGCGCCGCGCCCGCTGCCGGGTTGTGCGCCCCGTCAAGCACGCACAGCGGCTGTGCGCGCACGATTTCCAGGCGTCCCGGCGCCCGGACGCCCCCGAGACCGGTCCGGACCACGGCGTCGGGGAGGGGATGACCGGCGAAGGTCTCCACGGCGGCCAGGGCGCACGCCGCGTTGGCATCCTGATAGGCACCGTGCAGGGACAGCCGCACGTCGTCGTAGCGCGCCTGCGGGGTGCGGAAACCGCCCCGTCGACCCGCCGCGTCCGGGTGGCCGGCGACCGCGGCGAAGTCCCGGCCCAGCCGCAGGATATCCGTGGCCGGGGTCCGGGCGAAGATGTCGTAGAAGCGGGGGTCCACCTCGCCGAGCACCAGGTGACTGCCGGGCTTGACGATCCCGGCCTTCTCGCGGGCCACGCCCGCCATACTCCCGGCGTAGTCCAGATGATCCGCGCCGATGCTGGTGACGACCGCGACCCGCCCGTCGGCGATGTTCGTGGCGTCCCAGCGGCCGAGCAGGCCCACCTCGACCACGGCGACGTCGACGGCCAGGTCGGCGAACCATCGGAAGGCGGTGGCCGTCAGCAGCTCGAAGAAGGTGGGCCGTCCGCTCATCGGGGCGGCCGCGTCCAGGACGGTGCCCACGCAGCGTCCGAACTCCTCGTCGCCGATCGGTCGGCCGTCGACGACCAGGCGCTCGTTCACCCGCTCCAGATGCGGACTGGTGTACAGCCCCACCCGCAGCCCCGCCGCGCCCAGCAGCGCCGAGATGATCCGCGCCGTCGAGGTCTTGCCGTTCGTGCCGGTCAGATGGATCAGCGGAACCGCCCGGTGCGGATCCCCGAGCCGGCCCGCCAGCTCCCGCATCCGGTCGAGGCTCGGCACCGGCCGACCCGCCGGCATCGTCTGCTTCTCGAGATCCACCGTGTTGTTCAGGGCGGCCCACGCCGACTCGTACGTCCACTTCACAGGCTGGTTCCACTTCACCGGCTGGTTTCGCCCTCCTTCGACCTGGGGTCGACAGTAGTCCGCGGGAGTCTGCGGGCAGGTGCGCCGGACGCGTCCTCTGCGGGGGAGCGCGGGCACCTGCGCGGGCACTTGCGTGGGCGGGAGTGAACCCGGTGGACCCGTACCATCGGGGATGTGACAGGCGCCGCCGGGACCACCGGAACCACCCATGCTCCTGATCACGAGCGGGAGGGCCCACACGCGTTCGCGGCCGAGTGCTCCCGGCGCCGCGAGGTCCGCGCCCGGCCGGGCTTCGACCGGCTGAGCCGTCTGCTGGATCTGCTCGGCCAGCCGCAGCGGGCCCTTCCGAGCATCGTGGTGACCGGCTCGGTGGGGAAGAGCTCCACGGTGTCGGCGATTACCGCGCTGCTGCACTCGTTCGGCATCCGCGCGGGATCGTTGAGTTCGCCGGGCTGGTTTGGGGCCGAGCAGCGGGTGGGGCTGGCCGGCGCCACGATCGATCCCGACGTCCTCGGCCGCGCCTACGCCGATATCGCGCCGTACCTGCCGCTGATCGAGGACGACGGCCGGCTGAGCGCCTTCGAGCTGCTTGCCGCCGTGGTCTTCGCCGCCTTCGCCGACGCTCCCGCCGACCTCGCCGTGATTGAGTCCGGCTGGGACGACGCCGGCGAGCTGAGCGCACTGCTCGACGCGCCGGTGTCGGTCGTCACCCCCGTGGCGGTGGGCGAGCGGGAGCCGGCGGCGGGCCTGGACCGGATCACCGCGCGGACGGCGGGGGTCATCCGCGCCGATACCCTGGTCGTGCTGGCCCAGCAGGTCCTGCCCGCCGCGCAGGCGCTGCTGCGGCGCGCCGCCGAGACCGGGGCGACGGTCGCCCGGGAGGGGCTGGAGTTCGGCGTACTCGGCCGGCAGGTGGCTGTCGGGGGGCAGATGATCACACTGAAGGGGCTGGGCGGCACCTACGAGGAGATCTTCCTGCCACTGCACGGCGCGCATCAGGCCCACAACGCAGCGGTCGCGCTGGCCGCGGTCGAGGCGTTCCTCGGCGGCGGGCGCAACCAGCTCGACGTCGATGCGGTCCGCGCCGGTTTCGCCGAGGTGGACTCCCGGGGCCGGCTGGAGGTCGTCCGCCGGTCCCCGACGATCATTCTTGACGTGGCCGACTCGCCCGTGGCGGCGGGCGCGCTGGCCGCGGCGCTCGACGAGGCGTTCACCTTCGACGTCCTCGTCGGGGTCATCGCCATCGAGCGCGAGGTCGAGGGCGCCGCGGCTCGGGACGGTGCCGCCGCTCGGGACGGTGGTGGCGGGCGGGATGCGGCGGAGCTCCTGGCCGTCCTGGAGCCGGTCCTGAACACGGTGGTGGTCACCGCCGGTGCCGGGCCCGGATCGCTGCCGGTCGACGGTCTCGCCGCGGTCGCCGTGGGTGTCTTCGGTGCCGACCGGGTGGAGGTCGTACCCCGGTTGGACGACGCGATCGACGCCGGGGTGCGCCTCGCCGAGGAGGACGCCGATCTGGGGGGCGCCGGCGTGGTGATCACTGGTTCGGCATCTGTCGTGGGTCGGGCCCGGGCGTTGCTGCGCCCGTGACACGTCCTCCTGGGTTTCCCGACATGTTCCCGACGCGTTCCTGATGCGGTTGCAGGGTGTTTCCGGGACGCCGCGGTCCCGTCACGGTGCGGGCGTGGGCACCCTGTAAGTTGACGGGGGATCCTTGGGTCCCTCGTCAAGGACGACGAAGTCGATGATCGAGAAGGAGTACCGTGTCCGTCGAGCGCACCCTCATCCTGGTCAAGCCCGATGGCGTCAGCCGTGGCCTCGTCGGTGAGATCGTCGGCCGGCTCGAGCGCAAGGGGCTCACTCTGGTGGCGCTCGAACTGCGCACGCTGGAGCGGTCCGTCGCCGAGACGCACTATGGCGAGCACGCCAGCAAGCCGTTCTTCGGTGAACTGGTCGACTTCATCACCTCCGGGCCGCTGGTGGCCCTCGTGGCCGAGGGGCCGCGTGCGGTGGAGGCGTCGCGTGGGCTGATCGGCGCGACCGATCCGGTCAAGGCCGCGCCCGGCTCGCTGCGTGGGGACTACGCGCTGGAGATTGGCCAGAACCTCGTGCACGGCTCGGACTCGCCGGAGTCCGCCAAGCGGGAGATCGACCTCTTCTTCCCGGGCCTGAGCTGACCGCGTAGCCGTTCACACCGACCGGGGCGTTCCCGAGACGTCCCGAGATGCCCCGAGACGCCGCCGGTCGGATTTCGGGTGGCCTCTCAGGGCCTGGCCGGGACCGTAGGCGTGTCGCCCTCATGATTCGTGGGTGTGCGCAGGGCGGTTCCGGCCCAAGGGTGACACGAAACCGGCCCATCACCGACCGGGGCGGCGAGGGGCCCGGTGTCGGTCTACCCTTCAAGTACTTGCCCGGAGCGTGTCCGGTGGGTCGCGGTAACCGACAGGGTCGTGGTCGGTGGCCGTGGTCGAATCCCCGGTGGGCGCCTGGGTCGTCCTGTTCGATCTACGAACTCTGTACGTGTTCCACGCGCTTCTCCGGCTCCTCGGTAGGCCGTGCCTGTCGGTCACGCCGGAGGCGGCCAGGACCGCATCCCCCGGGAAGGTCGGTACCCGACGATGTCCAGTTCGCTGTCGTTCCTCGGTCGTGACATGGCCGTCGACCTCGGTACCGCCAACACGCTGGTGTACGTGCGTGGCCGCGGGATCGTCCTCAACGAACCGAGCGTGGTCGCGATCAACACCACCACCTCGGGCATTCTCGCCGTCGGAACCGATGCCAAGCGGATGATCGGCCGGACGCCCGGCAACGTGGTGGCCGTGCGGCCGCTGAAGGACGGCGTCATCGCCGACTTCGAGACGACCGAGCGGATGCTGCGCTACTTCATCCAGAAGGTGCACCGGCGGCGCCATTTCGCCAAGCCCAGGCTGGTCGTGTGCGTGCCCTCCGGCATCACGGGAGTGGAACAGCGGGCCGTGAAGGACGCCGGCTACCAGGCCGGCGCCCGAAAAGTCTACATCATTGAGGAGCCGATGGCCGCGGCGATCGGCGCTGGTCTGCCGGTGCACGAGCCGACCGGCAACATGGTCGTGGACATCGGTGGGGGCACCACCGAGGTCGCCGTGATCTCACTGGGCGGCATCGTCACCAGCCAGTCGATCCGCACCGCCGGGGACGAACTCGACGTCGCGATCATCTCCTACGTCAAGAAGGAGTACTCGCTGATGCTCGGCGAACGCACCGCCGAGGAGATTAAGATGGCGATCGGGTCGGCGCACAAGGTTCCCGACGAGCCCAGCGCCGAGATCCGTGGGCGCGACCTGATCACTGGACTGCCGAAGACGATCGTGGTGACGGCGGAGGAGATCCGCAAGGCGATCGAGGATCCAGTCAACGCGGTCATCGACGCGGTGAAGGTGACCCTCGACCGCTGCCCGCCGGAGCTCTCCGGCGACATCATGGACCGCGGCATCGTCCTCACCGGCGGCGGGGCGCTGCTGCGCGGTCTCGACGAGCGGCTGCGGCAGGAGACCGGCATGCCGATCCACATCGCGGAGAATCCGCTGCATTCGGTTGCAATGGGGTCGGGCAAGTGCGTGGAGGAGTTCGAGGCCCTACAGCAGGTACTGATCTCCGAGCCGCGGCGCTAGGCGGTTGCGCAGGGCCCTTGCCGATCCCTTCCCATTGGACCGATCCTTTCCCATTGGAATAGCCGGAGCGGCGCCTGGTGCCGCGTGGCCGTCGCCGCGTGGCACCGGATCGCGCAAGAGTGTGTTCGGAGGGTGTTGTGGGCCGTGGCACGAGGCGATCCCGCCTGGTGATCGTCGCCCTGCTCATCGTCGCCTTCACCCTGATCACCCTGGACTACCGGACCGGGAGATCGGCCACCGGAGCACACGGGGTCCTGCACTCGATCTTCGGGGGGGTCGAGAACGGCGTTACGACGGTCACCCGCCCGATCGGCCGGACCGTCTCCTCCCTGACGCACCCGAACCGCTATCACGACCGGGCGGACCGACTCGCGGAGGAGAACGCCCGCCTGCGCCGCCAGATCGCCGACGACGCCGAGATCGGCCGGATGTCGACCGAACTCGCAGATCTTCGTTTGCTGGCAGATAAGGGCCAGTACACCGTCGTGCCGGCAAAGGTGATTGCGGTCGGTGACGTGACGGGGACGGACTGGACCGTCACCATCAACGCCGGCAGGGCCGACGGCATCGTGGTCGACAAGACCGTGCTCAATGCCGACGGGCTGGTCGGCACGGTGTCCGGCGTGACCGAGCACACCGCAATCGTCCGGCTGGCCTGCGACCCGGGCAGTCACATCGGAGCCCGGCTCGAACGCACCCAGCTGCTCGGTGCCGTGGTCGGTGGGCAGGGACCAAGCACGTTGACCTTCACGCTGTACGACGCCTCGTACCGGGTGCAGAAGGGCGATCGGCTGGTCACCTTTGGCAGCCTCGACTACGTCGCCGGCGTCCCGATCGGTGCAGTCACCAAGGTCACCGACGTCGATGGTCTGTCGCGGACCGCCGAGGTCAGACCGTACGCGTCGGTCGGCACTCTGGACCTGGTCGGAGTGGTGGTTGGCAAGCCACCGGCTGACCCCGGCGACCGGGTACTGAAGCCCAGGCCGGTGCCGACCGAGCCGGCTGCGCCTGTCCCGCCGGCCCCGCCGTCCCCCACTGCCGGGTCGCCGGTGGGGGGATCACCGGCCGGGGCGGCATCCGGTGTCCGGGGCGGAGCGGGTTGAGCGTGATGTGGGGCACCGCCGGCCCTGAGGAGACCCTGCGCGGGCGCGCCGTCGTGGCCGCGGTCGTGCTCCTGACCGTCGCCCTGATCCTCCAGGTCTCCGTGATTGCCCGGTTGGGCCTGCCCGGCGGCCGGCTCGACCTCATGCTCGTCCTGTTGGCGGCGATCGCGCTGATCGAGGGGCCGCTGCTCGGCGCGGTCGCCGGCTTCGTGGCGGGATTGCTGGCCGATCTGTCCTCCACCCATGTTCTCGGTCAGACTGCTCTCGTTTTGTGTCTGATCGGTTACGCTGTCGGACTGGCGATGGATGCGGCGGAGCGGTCGGTGGTGGTTCCCCTGGCGGCGATCGGTGGGGCGAGTGTGCTGGGCACTCTCGGGTACGCCGCCACCACCTCGATCCTCGGTGAGGCGGCGTTGACGGGAGGTCAGGCTGTGCTGCGGGCGTTGGCGGCCGGCGTCTACGCCCTCCTGCTCACCCCGTTCCTGTTCCCGTTGCTGCTCGCGGGCTCCCGGCGGCTGGCCGGCGGTCGGCGGCGGGAGTCGCGATGAACGACCGGGTGCGGGTCCGCGTCCTGCTGCTGCGCGTGCTGGTCGTCTCCCTGCTCATCACACTCGGCGCGCGGCTGTGGGTACTCCAGATCCTGGACGGTGACCGGTACCGCCGGGTCGCCGAGACCAACCGGGTCCGCGAGGTGGTGACGCCCGCGACCCGGGGGATGATCCTTGACGATAAGGGGCAGGCCCTCGTCCGCAACCGTACGTCGCTGGTCATCTCGGTGAACCGGTCGACCACGGATCGGCAGGCCGACCAGGGCCGGGCCGTCCTCGCCCGCCTCGCCGCGGTGATCGGCACCCCCGTGGACGAGCTCGCCCGGCGGATCCGGTTCTGTAGCGCCCAGGTGAAGCCGCCCTGCTGGAACGGATCGCCCTACCAGCCGGTACCGGTCGCCAAGGACGTCAGCCCGCAGCAGGCCCTCGCCGTCATCGAACATCCCGACCGCTTCCCCGGCGTCTCCGCCGACCTGCAGGCCGTCCGCGAGTACCCGCATGGCGCGCTGGCCGCGCACGAGCTGGGCTATCTCGCGCCGGTCAGTCAGGACCAGCTCGACAAGCAGGGGGATGAGAAGGGCTACCACCTCAACAGCCTGATCGGCGTTGCCGGCCTGGAGAGCACCTATGACGACGAGCTGCGCGGCACCGACGGGGTGGAACGCCTGGAGGTGGACCGGTTCGGCCGGGTGGCCGGTACCGCGTCGACCACCGCGCCGCTCAGCGGTGACCACCTGGTGCTCAACCTTGACCTCGACGTGCAGCAGGCGGTCGAGCAGGCGCTGACGGACACGATCAACAAGCTCGGGGGCGGCCCGCGCACCGCTTCCGCGGTCGTGCTGGACGTGCGCACCGGCGGGGTGGTCGCGATGGCGAGCCTGCCGTCCTACGACCCGTCGGTCTTCGTCGGCGGGGTCTCGGAGAACGACTACCGGGCGCTGTCCGATCCCGCGAACGGCATCCCGCTGCTCTCGCGGGCCTACCAGGGGTCGGGGGCGGCCGGCTCCACCTTCAAGGCCATCTCCGCCGCCGTCGCCTTGCAGAACCTGGGCGCCAAGGGGAACGACCTCTACGACTGCGCGCCCAGTCTGCAGATCGGTGACCAGGTCTTCCACAACTTCGACGGCCAGTCGGCCGGTCCGATCACCCTGCACCAGGCGCTGGTCATCTCCTGTGACGTCATCTTCGACAAGTTCGCCTACGACGCCTGGCTCGCGGACGGCGGGCTGCGCAACGGCCGTGGGCCCTACTCCGCCCCGAAAGAGTACTTTGTCAGGATGGCCCAGGCGATGGGCTTGGGCCGGACCACCGGGCTGGACCTGCCCGGCGAGACGCGGGGCTTCGTCGTCGACCGCGCCGGCGCCAAGGCGATCTGGGCGGAGCTCAAGGACTCCTACTGCCGGCGGGCCAAGAACGGCTACCCGGAGGAACCCGACCCGGCCAAGGCCGAGCGGTACCGCAAGTACGCCGCCGAGGCGTGCGTCGACGGCTATCTGTACAACGCCGGTGCCGCTGCCCAGTTCGCGATCGGCCAGGGCCAGTACCTGTCGCTGAGCCCGCTGCAGCTCGCCGTCGCCTATGCGGCCATCGCCAACGGCGGCACCCTGTACAAGCCCACCCTCGCCAAGGCCACCGTGTCTCCGGACGGCAAGGTCGTCAGGACCTTCGCGCCGCGCCGGGCCGGGACGCTGCCGGTCTCACCGGAGAACCTTGCTTACATCCGGGACAGCCTGCGGGGGGTGACGACGGAGGGCGGGGGCACCGCCACCGGCGTCTTCGCGGACTGGCCGAGCGACGTCGTCCCGATCGCGGCAAAGACCGGAACCGCCGAGGTCGAGGGCAAGGGGGACACCTCCTGGTTCGCCTCCTTCGCGCCGGCGAACGACCCCCAGTTCGCCGTCGTGGTCACCATCCCGGACTCCGGGACCGGCGCGGAGTTCGCGGCTCCGGTGGCCAAGCAGATCTACCAGGCGATCTACGGTGTCGGCCGGCCGGCGGCGATGCCGGGTGGGAAACCGCCGGCCGAGCCGCCGAAGCTCAACCGGGACGGGACGATCGCGGCGTCGTCACCGCAGCCCGCCCCCGCGACGCCGACATCGCCGGCCGGATCGGCGCCGGTCCTGGCCGGCCCCCTGTCCGGTACCAGCGGCGCGGGCGCGACGGCGACGGGCCGGGCACCACCCTGACGGCCACCTTGTGCCGTGAGGGCGGGGCCTCGGGATGAGGTGGGAGCCCAGGATGTGAATGTCGCGTCGGCGTGACGGTGGTGGCGGGAGGCGCAGTGGTAGACGAAGCGGGACCCACCGCACTTCGATCGTCTCCGGTGCCCATCCGGGGGCGGATCGGGCACCTGCGGGAGAGGGCTTCCGGACCCCACTCGCCGCTGCGCCGGCTCGACTGGCCGCTGCAGCTCTGCGTCATCGCGTTGTCCGTTCTCGGTGCTCTGCTGGTCTGGTCGGCGACCCGCCAGCGGCTCAGCGAGGCGGGCAGTGATCCCAACACCTTCCTCGATCGGCACCTGCTGAACCTGGCCATCGGGCTGGTGCTCGGCGCGGTTGCGACCGTCATCGACTACCGGGCGGTGCGGGCCTACGCGCCCTTCGTCTATCTCGGCTCGCTCGTCGGGCTCGTCGCGGTACTCCCGTTCGGTTCGACGATCAACGGCGCGCACTCGTGGATTGTGCTGCCTGCCGGCTTCCAGCTGCAGCCGTCCGAGTTCGCCAAGGTGGCGCTCGTGGTCGGCGTGGCGATGATCTTCGGTGAGAAACACGAGGACCGGCACACGGGAGTCCGGCGCGGCGCCCCCGGCCACGGTGACGTGCTGCTCGTGCTCGGGCTCACCGTGGTCCCGACCGGCTTGATCATGTTGCAGCCGGACTTCGGTACCGTCATGGTTCTGGTCTTCACCACCCTCGGCATGCTGGCGGTCAGCGGCGCGCCGCGCCGATGGGTGCTGGGGCTGATCCTCTGCGGTGTGCTGCTCGGCGGCGCGATCCTCCAGTTCCACCTCCTGAAGCCGTATCAGGAGGCCCGGCTGACCTCGTTCGTCTCCGAGAACAAGGCATCGTCCGGCACGGGCTACAACGTCGACCAGGCGATGATCGCGATCGCCAACGGCGGAATCTCCGGACGGGGCCTGCTGCACGGCCAGCAGACCCAGGGCCAGTTCGTCCCCGAGCAGCAGACGGACTTCGTGTTCAGTGTCGCGGGGGAGGAGCTGGGATACCTCGGGGCTGGCGGAATCATCGTGCTGCTCGGCGTGGTTCTGTGGCGGGCCCTGTCAATCGGCTTCGGCTCGCAGGACTCCTTCGGCACGCTCGTCGCCACCGGGGTCGTCTCCTGGTTCACCTTCCAGGCGTTCGTCAACATCGGCATGTGCCTGGGCATCATGCCGGTCACCGGCCTGCCGTTGCCTTTTCTCTCTTACGGCGGTTCGTCGATGTTCGCAAACATGATCGCTGTCGGGCTCCTGCAGAACGTGCGGCTGCGATCCCGATCGGACCCGTATGCCTCCTGAGCCCGCCCGGCCGCGTTTCTCTGGCCGGCCGAGCGTCGAGGTGGACCTGGCGCGTGCCGTAGGCTCGCATGCATGTCCGGACAGTCGCTGTTCGCTCGCCTGGAGCCGCTGCTCCCGCGGGTGCGAAGGCCCGTGCAGTACGTTGGGGGCGAGGGCAACTCCACGGTCAAACCCTGGGACTCCGCTGCCGTCCGCTGGTGCCTGATGTATCCGGACGCCTACGAGATCGGCCTGCCCAACCAGGGGCTGCAGATTCTGTACGAGATTCTCAACGAGCAGCCGGATGTGCTCGCCGAGCGCACCTACTCGGTGTGGCCGGACCTGGAAGCGTTGCTGCGCGAGCACGGGCTGCCGCAGTTCACGGTGGACGCCCACCGCGCGGTGGGCGATTTCGACCTGTTGGGCGTCAGTTTCGCCACCGAGCTCGGGTATACCAACCTGCTGACGGCACTCGATCTTGCCGGGATCTCGTTGCACGCGGCCGAGCGCACCGACGCTGATCCGCTGGTCATCGCGGGGGGGCATGCCGCCTTCAATCCCGAGCCGATCGCCACGTTCGTCGACGCCGTCGTGCTCGGCGACGGCGAGCAGGCCGTGCTGGGCATCACCGACGTGGTTCGCGCCTGGAAGGCGGCCGGGAGTCCCGGTGGCCGGGGCGAGCTGTTGCGCCGGCTGGCCCGTCGGCGCCTGGTGTACGTGCCGGCGTTCTACGACGTCTCCTACCGGCCCGACGGCCGTATTCGGTCGGTCACCCGCAACCGGGACGACGTGCCGGTCCGGCCGAGCAAGCACACGCTGTCCGATCTCGACTCCTGGCCGTATCCGAAGGCTCCGCTGGTCCCGCTCGCCGAGACGGTGCACGAGCGGATGAGCGTGGAGATCTTCCGCGGCTGCACCCGGGGCTGCCGGTTCTGCCAGGCCGGGATGATCACCCGTCCGGTGCGTGAGCGTAACATCGCCACCATCGGTGCGATGGTCGACGCGGGGCTGCGCGCGACGGGATTCTCCGAGGTCGGCTTGCTGTCGTTGTCGAGCGCGGACCACACCGAGATCGGCGAGATCGCCACCGGTCTCGCCGACCGGTACGAGGGCACCAACGTCTCGTTGAGCCTGCCGTCCACCCGGGTGGACGCCTTCAACGTCACGCTCGCGAACGAGTTCTCCCGTAACGGCCGGCGTAGCGGGCTGACCTTCGCCCCTGAGGGCGGTTCCGAGCGGCTGCGCCGGGTCATCAACAAGATGGTCAGTGCCGAGGACCTGGTCCGCACCGTCAGCACCGCTTACGCTCACGGCTGGCGGCAGGTGAAGCTCTATTTCATGTGCGGCCTGCCGACCGAGACCGACGAAGACGTGCTGGAGATCGCCGACCTCGCCCGGGAGGTCATCCGGGCCGGTCGGCGGGTCAGCGGGCAGCGCGACATCCGCTGCACCGTGTCGATCGGCGGGTTCGTGCCCAAGCCGCACACCCCGTTTCAGTGGGTGGGGCAGGCACCGCACGAGGTGACCGACGCTCGGCTGAAGCTGCTCCGTGATGCGGTGCGCGCCGATCGTGAGGTGGGTCGGGCGATCGGTTTCCGTTACCACGACGGTCGGCCTGGCATCATCGAGGGCCTGCTGGCTCGCGGTGACCGCCGGGTGGGTGCGGTGATCGAACGGGTCTGGCGGGACGGTGGCCGCTTCGACGGCTGGAACGAGTACTTCTCGTTCGAACGCTGGGAGTCCGCCTGCGCGGCGGAGCTCGGACCGCTGGGGGTGTCGCTGGACTGGTTCACCACCCGCGAGCGTGACGAACGCGAGGTGCTGGCCTGGGATCACCTCGACGCGGGCCTCGACCGGGACTGGCTGTGGGCCGACTGGCAGGAAGCGCTGAGCGGGAATGAGCTCGATGACTGTCGCTGGACACCCTGCTACGACTGCGGGGTCTGCCCGACGATGGGCACCGACACCCAGATCGGCCCGACCGGACGTCGACTGCTCCCCGTGCTTGCGGTGTCGAACCTCCAGGGCCCCGGGTCCGGGCAGGCCGAGCGACCGCAGCCAGCCGTTCAACCCGATCCCGCGACCGCGTCGCGGCTCGCCCCGGCTCCGGTGGGCAGTGGCGCGGCGACCTGAGGGACCGCCGCCTCCGCCGGTGGTCGAACGGGTGCGACTTCGTTTCGCGAAGCGGGGCCGGCTGAGATTCCTCTCACATCGGGACGTGGCGCGCACGTTCGAGCGCGCGTTGCGCCGAGCCGGGGTCCCGATGGCTTATTCGGCGGGATTCAGTCCGCATCCGCGGATCTCGTGGCTGGGTGCCGCGCCGACCGGGGCGGCCAGTGAGGCCGAATACGTCGAGCTGGCCCTGGCGGCCTCGGTCGATCCGGATGCGCTGCGGGTCGGCCTGGACGCCGTTCTTCCGCCGGGGCTGGACGTGCTCGCGTGCCGCCGGGCGGAAGGCGGCGGCCTCGCCGAGCGGATCGACGCCTCGCGGTGGTCGGTACGGCTGCCGGGTGCCTCCGCTCCGGAGGTCTCCGCCGCCGTGCGGGAGCTGTTGCGCCGCGATGTGGTCGAAGTTGAGCGGGCGACGAAGGACGGCCGGCGACGGTTCGATGTGCGCGCGGCAGTGGTCTCCGCCGTTTGCCGCGCAGAGAACGACACGTGTGCGATACTAGAGATGGTCGTGCGGCACACGACGCCCGCTGTACGACCAGACGACGTGCTGACCGCCCTAGGCGTGGTAGCCGGCCTGCGCTCGTCGGTGCCGCCCGAGCCCACCCGGCTCGAACAGGGCCGACTGCGCGAGGACGGCACTGTGGCGGACCCGCTGGCGCAGGACCGCAACGGCGCTGGCCGGCTGGTGGGTTGAACCTCAGCGTGTTGCAGGGCGTCGCAGGATTCCCGGCGGTACCCGCGCCGGACCGAGACAGCGGCTTCTGCGCGGTCGCGACTGCATGAGCAGCGCGCCCGGGAGCCCGAGAGGCTTCTTAACCCGTGCCCGACGACGATCTGACTATCCAGACTGAATCTGAGCCCACCCGACCGGCAGCGCGTAGGCGCAGGGCCGCGGGACGAGCGGCAGGCCCACCCGTCGATGAGCATGTCACCGCCGGGCCGAGCGTGACCGATGTGGCGCCAGCCGGGAATCCGGTTCCGGACCCGGCCGTCGCCCAGGTCCCGGGCGGGCCCCTTCCAGACGAGACCTCCGGCGACGCGCCCTCGACCACCCCGGTCGGCGAACCAGTTCCGGTCGATAAACCCGCCACCGTCGAATCCGTCACTGTCATCCCGGCCCCGCACGACACGGCGGAGGCCACCGGACCGGTGCCGGCGCGGCGCGCCCGGGTGGCACGCAGCCGCCGCGCGGTGCGTGAGGTGACCGAGGTGGCGGTCGCCCCTCCCGCCGAGGATGCCCCTCCCGCCGAGGAGGTGTCGCGGGACGTCGTATCGCCGGACGTCGCTGCGAAGCCGAAACGGACCAGGGCCCGTCGTGCCATCGCCGGACTGATGACGCCCGCTGCCGCGGTGCCGGACCCGGCCGGTGCGACCGCCCTCGGTCCGGCGATGCCGGATGTCGGTGCGACCGGGTCCGTCGGTGTACCCGCGGGTTCGACCGCCGCCGTGGCGTCGGCTCCCGACACGCCCGGGCCCGCGGACACGCCCGGGCCCGCGGAACCGGAGTCCGCGCAGCCCGGGACCGATGAGCCCGGCGTCGCCGAGCCGGTGGCCCGGGAGTCGACCGCCGAGTCGAGCTCTGCTGAGTCGAGCTCTGCCGAGCCCGAGGTCGGCAGCACCCGGAGCGCGGTGACAAAGGCCAGGCGGGCGACCGCTCCGACCTGGGCCGGGATCCATAACGAGCCGGTCGTCGAGCCGGCGATCCGTCCCGTGCTCCGGCGACCGGTCGCCATGGTGACCTTCCAGGCTCCCGAACCGGCGGTCGTGGAGGCTCGCTGGCGGCGTGCCGCCGAACTCGGATCCGCCGCCACCGCGGTGGACTCCGTGGCGGGCACGGCGTTCCCGTCCGCCGAGCGGCAGCATGCCGAGGCACCGGCTCATCCCCGGGACGAGGCGGACGTGGTCACCGATCCCGACATGACCGATCCCGACATGACCGATCTTGACACGACCGATCTTGACACGATGGGCGACCTCGCGGGCGGCGAGGAGGACAGCGAATTCGACGACGACCCGGACGGGGGCGGCTCGGCCTCCACCCGCCGTCGGCGCCGTGGTCGCCGTGGTCGTGGTCGGGCCCGGGGCGACGAGGACGGCGTGGAGTCCGGCCCGGAGGACGGCGTCGCGGCCGCGGACGACACGGGTCGCGAGGGTGTGGCGCAGGACGCGGACGGTGCGGACGGCTCGTCCGCGGCCGGGCAGGGAACCGGGTCGGTGCCGGCCGGCGCGTCGGATGAGGGCGCCGAGACGCCCCCCGGCGCGGCGGAGGAAAACGCCGAGCGTGACGGTGAGGACGAGGACGACCGGCTGGGAGGGGCCCGCCGCCGCCGCCGGCGGCGGCGGCGCGCCGGCGGCGACGAGCCGGCGCTCGCCGACGACCCGCCGAACACGGTCGTCCACGTCCGGGAGACCCGCAAGGACGAGGACCTGGTCCGGGGGCTGAGCGGGTCCACCCGTCTGGAGGCCAAGCGTCAGCGGCGCCGGGAGGGCCGCGACAGCGGTCGGCGTCGGCCGCCGATCGTCACCGAGGCGGAGTTCCTGGCCCGGCGGGAGTCAGTCGAACGCCGGATGGTCGTCCGCCACGCGGGGGACCGCACCCAGATCGCCGTGCTGGAGGACGGGGTACTCGTCGAGCACTTCGTGACCCGGGCGAGCTCGGCGTCCTACGCGGGCAACATCTACCTCGGCCGAGTGCAGAACGTGCTGGCCAGCATGGAGGCGGCCTTCGTCGACATCGGCAAAGGACGCAATGCCGTCCTCTATGCCGGCGAGGTCAACTACGACGCCTCCGGGCTGGACGGTCGGCCCCGCAAGATCGAGCAGGTGCTCAAGTCCGGCCAGTCGGTCCTGGTCCAGGTGTCCAAGGATCCGATCGGGCACAAGGGCGCGCGGCTCACCAGCCAGATCAGCCTGCCGGGGCGGTACCTGGTGTTCGTCCCGGACGGGCAGAACGCCGGGATCAGCCGCAAGTTGCCGGACACCGAACGAGCCCGGCTCAAGAGCATCCTGAAGAAAATCACGCCGGAGGACGGCGGGGTCATCGTGCGCACCGCCGCCGAGGGTGCCAGCGAGGCCGAGCTGGAACGCGACATCGAGCGGCTCGCCGCCCAGTGGGAGGACATCGAGCGCAAGGCGAAGAAGGCGTCGGCGCCCTCGCTGCTCTACGGCGAGCCGGACCTGGTCGTCCGGGTGATCCGGGACATCTTCAACGAGGACTTCACCGAGCTGGTCGTCCAGGGCTCGGGTGAGGCCACCACGATCGAGGAGTACATCGACACAGTGGCTCCCGATCTGCGGCCGCGGATCCGCCGCTACACCGGAACCGGTGACGTTTTCGCCGAGTACCGGGTAGACGAGCAGCTCGCCAAGGCCCTCGACCGCAAGGTCTGGCTGCCCTCGGGTGGATCGCTCGTCATCGACCGGACTGAGGCGATGACGGTCATCGACGTCAACACGGGCAAGTTCACCGGCAAGGGCGGCAATCTCGAGGAGACGGTCACCAAGAACAACCTGGAGGCCGCCGAGGAGATCGTCCGTCAGCTGCGGCTGCGGGATATCGGTGGCATCATCGTCATCGACTTCATCGACATGGTTCTGGAGAGTAACCGGGAACTGGTCCTGCGCCGGCTCACCGAGTGCCTTGGCCGGGATCGTACCCGGCACCAGGTCGCCGAGGTGACCAGCCTCGGGCTGGTCCAGATGACCCGCAAGCGGGTGGGGCAGGGCCTGCTGGAGGCTTACAGCGAGCCGTGCGTGCACTGCAACGGCCGAGGGGTGGTCATCCACCTCGACGGCGGCAGCGGTGCACACGCCGCAGTCGGCGTGCCGAGCGGGACCATCGTGTCCGGTGCCGGTCAGCCGACTCCGGTGGCGGTGCCCGCGCCCGCGCCGGCGGAGGGGCCCGGGTCCGGTCGTCGGGCCCGCTCCTCGTCCACGCGTGCCGTGTCCACGCGTGCCGTCGATGGCCCCGCGATCATCGCCGCCGCCGCGTCGGCCGGGCCCACGTCCGTATCCGAAGCCGAGGCGTCCGCCGGGTCCGGCGAACCTGGTGGATCCAGCGAACCCGGCGGATCCGTCGCATCATCGACGCCTGGCGCCGCGGAGAACGTCGCCGTGGCGGCCGGCGAGGGTGCGATGGCCGGCGAGGGTGCGATGGCCGGCGAGGGCGTCACCGCCGCGGATACGGTGCCCGCGCCCGCGCATGCGGCCGACAGCGCGGCAGGGCCGGCGGACGTGGCCGCGGCTGCCGCCGCCCCGGGACTCGTGGCAGCCGGCTCCCCAACTGGGTCGAACGGGCATGTGCCCGTCGGCGGTGGCTCCGGCGCGGGCGGCTTCGAGGATGCCCTGCCGCCGGTGTACGCCAACTCCGATGATCCCGACAGCCTCGCGACCGCGGACAACGCCTTGCCCACTGCGGGCAAACCGGCCCGGGGCCGACGGCGGCGGGCCTCCCGGCCGGTGTCCAAGCCGGCCGAGTCGCTGGAGTCCGTGCCCTCGGCGGAGCCCCCGAGCTGATCGAGGCCTGGCGGAGAGCCGGACCGGCCGTTCAGGCGGCGGTCGGCCCGGCCCGACTCGGACCGGCGGCCGGGCCCGGGCGCACGAGCCCGCGGCCGGCATTCTCCCGCAGCAGCAGATCGAGGGTGGTCCGGGAACGGGACAGGGCTACCTCGACTGCCTGACGGGCCCGTCCTGGATCGCCCATCTGCAGGGCATAGGAGGCGATGGTCAGCGACTGCACCAGATCGTCCTGATCGGCGAGGCTCGGGCTCATCCGACCGCGTAGGACCGGCTCGTCGGCCGTGTAGGCCGCATCGGCGGGGTCGGCCGCGTCTCCTGCGTCTCCCGCCTCGAGACCACCGGGCGGCCGGCCTTCCGTCCCGGAATCGGGCAACCCCCAAGCGGATGGACCCCGTCGGCGCAGCGCGATCCATCCGGCCGCGGCCGCGGTGCCCAGCGTCCAACAGGCGCCTGCCCAGGGCGGTAGGCCGGCGAAGGCCGTGAGGGTGAGACCGACGACGACCAGCACGGTCAGCGCGCCCGTCGCGGCGGGGACCGTGCCGGGAACCGAGCCATAACGACGGGCGGCGGTGGCCGCCGGGCGGCAGACGACGGCCAGAGCGACGGCGGTACCGGCCCCTGCGGCCCAGACCACCAGCTGCCAGTACATCCTCGTCACCCCCGACGCGATCTCATTCCCGGCGTCGAAGCCTCACGATCCATCGTGGAACTCCGCCAGGTGGACGTTCCATGCTTCTCCCTCCTCGGCGGCCTACACCATGGCCCGTCCGGGTCATCCCTGGATATGACCCGGACGAGCGGGGCGAGGACCCGCGATGAGATTCGCCCGGCGGGGCCCCGTCGCGTGCGGGATGCGTGACTGCCATGCGGGGGATGCGCGGGACGGAATGGGCGGTATGCGGCGGGCGGTCCTCCGCCCCACTCCCGATGACCTGTAAGGTGGAGTCCGCATGCTCATCCGGACTGAGTGATGCTCGCTATCGGGCAATGCTCGCTGGATGACCGCCGATCGGCCGCGTTCCGGTCGATCGCGGCCCATGCGCACCCAAAGCTCCGCGGGGAACGCCGTTCCGGGTTCCGTGCGGTCACAGCGGCATAACAACAGCAGGGAGATCTGGTGTACGCGGTCGTTGCCAGCGGCGGCAAGCAGCACAGGGTCGCCGTCGGCGATGTCGTCGACGTCGAGCTCCTTCCCGGAGAGCCGGGCGCGGCCGTGAACCTTCCGGCGCTCCTGCTCGTCGATGGCGAGTCGGTCACCCACGACGCTGACGCTCTCGCGTCCGTCGCGGTCACCGCCGAGGTCGTCGGCGTCGTCAAGGGTCCGAAGATCCGGATCCACAAGTTCAAGAACAAGACCGGCTACCACAAGCGCCAGGGTCACCGCCAGAAGCTGACGCGTCTCAAGGTGACCGGCATCGAGACCGGGAAGGCCTGAGCGGGATGGCGCACAAGAAGGGCGCGAGTTCCTCGCGCAACGGGCGGGATTCGAACGCGCAGCGGCTGGGCGTGAAGCGCTTCGGCGGTCAGTACGTGAAGGCCGGCGAGATCATCGTTCGTCAGCGCGGGACCCATTTCCACCCGGGTGAGCTGGTCGGGCGCGGTAAGGACGACACGCTGTTCGCGCTCTCGCCCGGGCACGTGCAGTTCGGTCACCGGCGGGGCCGTCGGGTCGTGAATGTGGTGGCCGAGGCTGCGGTACCCGCCTGATCTGGTTGTCAAGGCCACGCTGTCGGTTCGACGGCGTGGCCTGGGCCGCCGTCAGGTGGCGATCTCGGCGATCACCGGTGAGCCAGCAGCCGCGCGTACCACCGCCCTTCCGAGCGTGGTTGCGCGGCTTTGGTGCGTCTCTCGCAGGGAGGGATGTGGAGAGGAGGCGGTGATGCCGACGTTCGTCGACCGGGTGGTGCTGCACGCGGCGGCCGGGGACGGCGGTCATGGTTGTGCCTCCATCCACCGGGAGAAGTTCAAGCCGCTGGGCGGGCCGGACGGTGGTGACGGCGGCCGGGGTGGTGACGTCCGCCTCGTGGTGGACCCGAGCGTGACCACCCTGCTCGACTTCCACTTCCATCCGCATCAGCGCGCCTCCCGGGGACGCCCCGGCCAGGGGTCGAACCGGCACGGAGCGGACGGTGCGGACCTCGTCCTCCCGGTGCCGGACGGGACCGTCGTGCTGACGGAGGACGGCGAGCAGATCATCGACCTGGTCGGACCGGGCAGCGCGTTCGTACTGGCCCGCGGCGGCCGTGGGGGGCGGGGCAACGCGGCGCTCGCGTCGGCCCGCCGCAAGGCCCCCGGGTTCGCCGAACTCGGCGAGCCCGGCGAGCAGCTCGACGCCGTGCTGGAACTCAAGACCGTGGCCGACGTCGCGCTCGTCGGTTTTCCCAGCTCCGGCAAGTCCTCCCTGGTGTCGGTGCTCAGCGCGGCCAAGCCGAAGATCGCCGACTATCCCTTCACCACGCTGGTGCCCAATCTCGGTGTGGCGCAGGCGGGTGATCATCCGCCCTACACGGTCGCGGACGTCCCCGGCCTGATACCGGGCGCCAGCGAGGGACGCGGGCTGGGCTTGGAGTTCCTCCGGCACATCGAACGCTGCTCGGTGATCGTGCATGTGCTGGACTGCGCCACCCTGGAACCGGGCCGTGATCCGATGACCGACCTCGACGTCATCGAGGCCGAGCTCGCCGCCTACTCCGCCGATCTGTCTGACCGTCCCCGGCTGGTCGTCCTCAACAAGATCGACATTCCGGACGCCGCGGAGCTCGCGGAGCTCGTCGCCCCCGAGCTGCGAGCCCGTGACCTCGCGGTCTTCGCGGTGAGTACCGCGACCCGACGTGGCGTGCACGCGCTGTCCCTGGCCCTGGCCGACATCGTCGCCCAGCACCGGGCGGCCGCGCCGGCCCGGGCGGCGACCCGCATCGTGCTGCGTCCCCGCGCGGTGAACGAGCCCGACTTCACGGTGCGCCCCCTCGGTGACGGTTTCCTGATCACCGGGTCGAAGCCCGAGCGCTGGGTGCGGCAGACCGACTTCACCAACGACGAGGCGATCGGCTTTCTCGCAGACCGGCTCGCCCGCCTCGGCGTGGAGAAGGAGCTCGCCCGCCTCGGCGCCACCGCGGGAGTGGAGGTGACCATCGGCGAGGTCACGTTCGACTGGGAGCCGACGCTGAGCGGCGGCGGGCTGGGTAACGGCGGGCTGGGCGGCGATGATCAGCCGGGTGTCGACGGGCTCGCCGAGACCGGTCTGGGTGGTCGCGGGCCGGCCGGCACCGCGGTCGCCGGTGCGGCACCGTCACCCGGCCGAGGTGGGGACACGGGTTCCCCAGTGTCCCTCGGGCCGCGCGGGACCGACGACCGGTTGCGGGCCTCGGTGCGGTTGACCCGGGCCGAACGGATGGCTCGCCGCGCCGCCGTCGCCGTCGACCCGGCGGTACGAGGAGAACCGGCGGTACGAGGAGAAGAAGAAGGATGAAGGCGTGCGTCCGTTCGTGACCGACGCGCGCCGGGTCGTCGTCAAGGTCGGTTCGTCCTCGCTGACGACGGCCGTCGGCGGGCTGGACGCCGACCGGCTCGAGGCGCTGGTGGCCGCGGTGCTGCCCCGGGCCGGACAACAACTGGTGCTGGTGTCCTCCGGGGCCATCGCCGCGGGTCTCGCCCCGCTCGGCCTGGCCCGGCGGCCGCGTGACCTCGCCACCCAGCAGGCGGCGGCGAGCGTCGGCCAGAGCTCGCTCGTACACAGTTACGCGGCGGCGTTCGGACGGGCCGGTCACCAGGTCGGCCAGGTGCTGCTGACGGCGACCGACGTGATCCGCCGCACCCACTACCGCAACGCCCGGACCGCGCTCGACCGGCTGCTCGAGCTCGACGTCATCCCGATCATCAACGAGAACGACGCGGTGGCCACCCAGGAGATCCGGGTCGGCGACAACGACCGGCTCGCCGCGATCGTCGCCCATCTCGTGTCGGCGGACCTGCTGGTGCTCCTGTCTGACGTGGACGGCCTGTACGACGCCAACCCCCGGCTGGGTCCGGCGACCATGGTGCGCGAGGTGCGTTCGGACACCGACCTGGACGGGCTGACCGCCCGGGGCACGGGCACCGCCGGTGTCGGGGTCGGCGGGATGGCCACCAAGATCGAGGCAGCTCGGATGGCGGCCTCCGGCGGCGTCACGGCGATCATCACTTCGGCCGCGAACGCCGCACCGGTGCTGCGGGGGGACGAGGTCGGCACCGTCTTCCACTCCACCGGGCCGCGTCGGGCCTCCCGCCTGCTCTGGCTGGCGCACGCGACCGCCCCCGAGGGCCGGCTGCACTTGGACTCCGGGGCGGTGGCCGCGGTGGTACGGCGGCGGGCGTCGTTGCTGCCCGCCGGGATAACCGGCGTGGAGGGGGACTTCGCCGCCGGGGACCCGGTGGACCTGGTCGACCCCGACGGGCGGTCCGTGGCGCGGGGGCTCGTCGCCTTCGACGCGGCGGAGCTGCCCGTGATGCTCGGGCGTTCGACGGCCGACCTCGCCATGGAACTCGGACCGTCGTACGAACGTGAGATCGTCCACCGCGACGATCTCGTGCTGCTGCTGCCGGCCCGCTGACCCGGCCGGCTATCTCACCCGGCCCGGGCTGAGGTGCCAGCCAGGCGCGCCGGCCCGTTTCCCGGCCCAGGACGAGCCGTTTCCCGGCCGGGACAAGGCCGTCCAGATAGCCCCATCCATATAATTAGACATATCGGCTGGGGAGGATGGCTTGGACGGCGATATTCCAGTGGAAACCGGCGACTATCGTGCCTCGTTTCCCGGAATTCGAGAGAGCCCATCAACAGCTCTCTCCCGGCATTCCGCCCCGGCTACCCGGAAAGTTGCCGATAAAACTGAAAAGGCCTCGGCGCAAAAAATGGCGACGGCGGCGAATAACGTTTCCGGAGTCGGGTAACCTTCCCTCGGCGGGCAAGAGGTCGCATCTGTTGAGAGAGGTTATTTCGTCATGAGAATGCGTAAGACCGTGGGTCTCTTCGCCTCGGCCGGAGCCGCCGGCGCGCTGACGCTGGCATCGGCCCTTCCCGCGAGCGCGGATCTGAACAGTTCGAACGTCTTGATCGGCGGCGTCGCCAGGTGCCCGGCCAGCGCCGCGGTGGGCGTGGCGGTCCGCACGACGGCCGGCGAGTTCGACTCGTCCGGCGTCGGCGCCGGCGGCTTCTACAGCCTGAGCCTCCAGCAGGTTCCGGTGGCCGGCACAAGCGTCACCTTCAGCGTCCAGTGTTCCGACAACTCGGACAACTACAGCCGTACCTTCCCCCTCCAGAGACCGTTCAGTGGAAAGTCGGTCACCATAAACCTGTTCTCGTAGCCGGACATCTCCGTTGAAGACTCGATGAAATGATCCGATCCCTGGTCCGTCTGGCAATGCCGAAACGGCCACCACCGGAATCCGGTGGTGGCCGTTTCCCGATCCCGGGTCCTGGCCTGGGATGCGGTTTTCCCGGCTAGGCCGGCCGAGTAGTGGTGTATCCGGGCCAGCGGTGTGTTAGGGCCAGCAGTGTGTCCGGGTCAGTGGTGCGTCCGGGTCAGGACGTGGTCTCGACCCGGCTGCCGCCGACCCCTTTGACGACCCGGATCTGGTTCGGGATGCGCTGGCGCAGCTCGGTGACATGGCTGACGACGCCGACGAGCCGGCCGCCGGAACGCAGCTCGTCGAGGACGGTCATCACCTCGTCGAGGCTGTCCGGGTCGAGCGTGCCGAAACCCTCGTCGATGAACAGCGCGTCCATCCGCCGGCCTCCCGCCTCGGCCGTCACGACGTCGGCGAGCCCGAGGGCCAGTGACAGCGCCGCCTGGAAGGTCTCCCCGCCGGACAGGGTGGCGGTGTCGCGCCGCCGGCCGGTCCAGGCGTCGTCGACCAGCAGCCCGAGGCCGGCGCGCCGGCGCTTGTCGCGGCTTTCCCCCGCGTCGTGCACCAGAGTGAACCGGCCGCCGCTCATCGCCGCGAGCCGATGGCTGGCGGCAGCGGCCACCTCTTCCAGCCGGGCCGCCAGCACGAAGCTGGACAGCGGCATGCGCTCGGTGTTGGCACCCCGCCCGGCGGCCAGATCGGCAAGTCCCCGCAGCTCGTCCGCCGCCTCCCGCAGCGGATCCAGGGTAGTGAGCTTCTCGGTGAACTCCGTGACCAGCGCGGCCAGCCGTTCGGCCCGTTCCCGGGCGCGTGCGGCCGTGGCGAGCGCGCTCTCGTGGACCTCGCGGGCGTCGGCCACGGCCGTCTCGTGGTCGGCCAGCGGGACCTCGGTGTCCGGGTCGACGGCGAGATCCTCGCCCGCCAGCCTGGCCCCGACGGCGACGAGCTCGTCCCGATGGGCCCGGACCTCGTCCGCGGCGCGGCGCATCCAGTCGGAGTCCCGCACGGCCTCGGCGGCGTCGTCCAGGTCGGAGAACCCCGCCTGCCGCGCCTGGTCGAGGGCGGCCGTCCCGGCGCGGATGTGTTCGGCCCGGGCCTGCTCGGCTGCCAGGGCTGCGGCCTGCGCGGCCTCGTGATCGGCGGCGAGGGCGGTGACGGCACGGCGGCGCGCGGCCAGTGCCTCGGGGTCGCATAGCTCCGCCGGAACGCCGGCGAGCCGCCGGGCGGCACGGCCCCGGGCGTCCGCCGCGCGTTCCCGGGCTGCCTGCGCCGCGGTCCGTGCGGCGGAATGGCGGGCCGCGGTCTCCTTCTCGTTCTCGTGGACCTCGCGCAACGCGGCCTCCGCCGCGGCGAGCTTCTTCGCCGCCCGGGTCCGGGCGCGGACCGCGTGGGTCAGCACGGCGGCGAGTTCATCGAGCCGATCCGCGACCGGCGCCTCGGAGCCGCCCAGCAGCGTCGCGACCGGAAGCGCGCGGATCTCGGTGAAGGCGGCCTCGACGCGGTCGTCCGGGTCCGCGCTGTGGTCCGGGTCCGCCCGGTCGTTCGGGTCCGCGCGGTCGTCCCCGTCCGTTGGGCCGACCAGGTCGGCGTGCAGCGCCCGGACCCGGGACTCCCAGTGGGCCACCGCCCGGCCTGCCCTCGTCGCGGCGTCGGCGAGCCGGTCCGCCTCCTGCCCGGCCGCGGTCTCGGCGTCCTTGCTCACATGATCGGCCCGGGTCTCGGCCGGGTCGGGATGCTCCAGGGCCCCGCAGACCGGACAAGGCGTGTCATGGACAAGCGCGGCGGCGAGTTCGGCGGTGATGGCGTCGAATCGCTGCCGCCGGAGGTCGGATGCGTGGGTCCGGGCCGCGGATGCGTCTCGTTCGGCCTCGTCGGCCACGGTCCGCACCTGCCGCCCCTCCCGGACGGCGGAGGCCAGCTCCTTGGCCCACCGGGCCCGTTCGACCAGGCCGGGCAGGGCGGCGCCGGCTCGCCGGGCGACCTCCACCCGGGCCTCGGCCTCGACACGGGCGCGGGGCAGCGTGACGCTGATCGCCTCGGCGAGTTCGGCGGCGGACCGGGTATGGGCGGCCGTGTCCCGGTCGGCACCGGCGGCATCCTCGGCGTCCCGCTCGGCGGCGGCGAGGGTGTCGGTCAACGTTTCCAGTCGCCCGGTCTCGGTGTGGGCGAGGCGGGCCAGGCGGGCGAGTTCCTCGGCAGGCGCCTCGGCAGGCCTCCTGGTGGCCTCCTCGGGCAGCGGTCCCGAGGGGGCGGGTTCTCCCCCGGGGAGGAGCCCGGATGGATGGCGTCCGAGCCGGTCCCGGGCGTCGCGTTCGTCGGCCTCGGCCCGGTGGACCGCCGCGGTGCGGCGGCGGACCTCGTCCAGGGCGGGCGCGACGACAGCGGCCCGGCGGGCCGCGTCCAGCCCGGTGGTGAGCAGCTCGATCCGGGGTGCCTGTGCCGCGAGCTCCTCCTGCCGGGCGGCCAGTATCCGGCGCTGCTCGACGCGTCGGGCGAGGTCGCGTGCCTGGTCCAGGGCCTCCTCGGCCGAGGTGCGCCGCGCTGCCGCCGCGCCGGCCGCCTCGTCGACCGAGATGGCCGCCGCCGCGGCGGTCCCGGCGAGGTCCGCGGCCCAGCCGGCGTCGGCCGTCGGATCCTCCGGCTCGTCGACGGCCGCCACCTGCGAGACCCGGGCGGTCACCCGGTCGAGCTCGGCGCGGGCCAGCGCCAGCCGTTCGGCGGCGATCTTTGCCCGGTCCAGCAGCCACTGCTCGGCGTGCTCGAAGCGGTTGACGTGGAACAGCCGCTTCAGGAGCTTCTCGCGCGCGCCGTGGTCGGCCTGGAGAAAGTCAGCGAAGCGTCCCTGCGGGAGCAGGATGACCTGGAAGAACTGCTTGTCGCTCATGCCGACGAGCAGATCGATCTCATGGCCGACGTCCTCCATGCGGGTGGCGGTCATCTCCCAGCCGCCGGCGCCGTCAAACCGTTCCAGCCGCGCCGTCGGATGGGCGCGGGTCGTCCCGCCGCCGCGTTTCGGCTTGTCCCAGGCGGGGCTGCGGGTGATCCGGAAGCGTCCCGCCGCCACCGTGAACTCCAGCGTCACCTCCGGCCGCAGGGATGCCGCGGCGTGGTGCGAGCGCAGGTCCGGCGGCCCGGAGACCTCCCCACGCATCCCCGGCACCCGGCCGAACAGCGCGAACCCGACCGCGTCGAGCAGCGTCGTCTTGCCGCCCCCGGTTTCCCCGCAGAGCAGGAGCAGGCCGCCGCTGCCGAGGACGTCGAAATCGATCTCGACGGTGCCGGGGAAGGCGCCGAACGCCGCCAGGGTCAGGTGGTGGGGACGCATCAGGCGACTTCCTCCTCGGCCCGGCGGGCAGCGCCGAGGGCTTCGGCGAGCAGAGCACGTTCCCGAGCCGAGGGAGCGCTGCGCACATGGGCGACGAAGGCCTCGGCGATCTCCAGCTCCGAGCGTCCCCGGGTCCGCCGGCCGAAACTGAGCATCTCGTCGGGTTCCGTCTCCGGTTCATGCGCGAGCCGCAGGGCGAAGGGGAACCGGCGCTGCAACCGGGCCATGGCGTCCATGGGGCGGATGGGGTCGGTCAGCACGGCGGAGACGAAGTCGGCCTCGTGCGGGGCATGGGCGGGGTCGGTGAGGAGGTCGGCAAGACTGCCGCGCAGCAGGGCCATCCGCCGCCGGGCGGGAACGCCGATCCGGGTCACGTTCCCCAGCCCGGTCGGACCGATCTCGACGAGCAGCGACGCCTTCGCGTCGCCGGACTCCGAGAAGGAATAGGCCAGTGGCGATCCGCTGTAGCGGACGGACGGGGCGATCGCCTGTGGCCGGTGCAGATGGCCGAGTGCGGTATAGGTGATCCCCTCGAACAACTGGGCCGGCACATTGCCCACTCCGCCGACGCTGATGTCACGTTCGCTCTCGCTCGCCGCCCCGCCGGTGACCCAGGCGTGCGCCACCACGACGGACCGGGCATCCGGATACCGTGCGAGGTCGGCCCGCACCGCGTGCATGGCCCGGTGCATCGCCCGGTGCATCGTCGCGGCGGGGAGCCCGGCGGCCGGGGCGCCCGAGCCGGATGGCGCCTGCGCCGGTTCGGGAAGCTGGGAGTTCGCCGCCGACGGCTCCAGGTAGGGGATCGCGTACACCCGGACCGCCCCGGCGGGATCCTCGACGACGACCGGATCCCCGACCGCGGCCGGATCCGTCCGGATGCGGACGCGGGGGTCGAGCAGGCCGGCCTTGTCGCCGAGCCGGCGGGCCGCGTCGTGGTTGCCACTGATCACCACGACCCGGGCGCCGGCGCCGCGCAGTCGGGAGAGCGCTTCGTCGAAGAGCTCCAGCGCGCCCACCGGCGGGATCGCCCGATCGTGCACGTCGCCGGCGATGAGCACGACGTCGACGCCCTCGGAACGGACGACGTTGACGAGATGATCGACGAAGGCCGCCTGGGCCGGCATCAGGTCGTGACCGTACAGGCCACGCCCGAGATGCCAGTCGGACGTGTGCAGCGCACGCATGCGAGCACGGTAGGCAACCCCGTCGAGATGATCGTCACGGGGTCCGAACTGCGCGCCTTTCTGGCTGTTCCGGTTATCACCCTCCGCGTCCCTGCCTGTCGCGGACCTGGCGGATCGCGGACCTGGATAACGGGATAAGTAGATGAGTAGTTAACGGATGCAGGGATGAGTAGGTGACGGATGCGGGTGAGGAGCGATGAACGGCACGACCGCCGTGCCACCGGTAGCCTCGTAGCGGCGGGCAGCGCCGCGGCGCCCGCCTAACGGAGGACCCGAGATGAGCACCTCTGCGGAGGATGTCCGAGGCAGCGCCGTCCGTGCCAAGGCGGCGGCGGCCCTGCTGGCCCCGCGTAGCCGCGCCGAGAAGGACCGCGCGCTGCTCGCCATGGCCGACGCGTTGATCGCCCGTTCCACGGAGATTCTCGCCGCGAACGCCGAGGACGTCGCTGCCGCGCGGGCGGCGGGCACCGCCGGGGCGATGGTCGACCGGCTCACCCTCACCCCGGCCCGGCTCGCCGGCATGGCCGACGGCCTGCGTCAGGTCGCGGCGTTGGAGGACCCGGTCGGCGAGGTCGTGCGCGGCCGGGTGCTGCCGAACGGGATGGAGCTGCGCCAGATCCGGGTGCCCCTCGGCGTCGTCGGGATCATCTACGAGGCCCGGCCGAACGTCACGGTGGATGCCGCGGGCCTGTGCCTCAAGAGCGGCAACGCCGCGTTGCTGCGCGGGAGCGCCTCCGCGGTGCGTTCCAACACCGCGCTGGTGGCGGTGCTGCGCGCCGCCGCCGTCGCGAGCGGCTTGCCGGCGGACGCGGTGCAGCTTGTCCCCGGGGTGGACCACGACGCGGTCAAGCACCTGATGCGGCTGCGCGGGCTCGTCGACGTGCTCATCCCGCGGGGTGGCGCGGGTCTGATCCGGGCGGTCGTCGAGGAGTCGACGGTGCCCGTCATCGAGACCGGGGTCGGCAACTGCCACGTGTATGTGGACGCCGACGCCGACCTCGACCAGGCGCTTGCGATCACCGTCAACGCGAAGACCCAGCGGGTCTCGGTGTGCAACTCGGCGGAGACCCTGCTCGTGCACGCTGGCGTGGCCGGGGAGTTCCTGCCTCGGGTGCTGGCCGCCCTGCACGACGCCGGGGTCACCGTGCACGGCGACGAGGCGGTGCGCGCCGTCGATCCGCGGGTGCTGCCCGCCACAGACGACGACTGGGCGGCCGAGTACCTGTCGTTGGACATGGCCGTCGCCGTCGTCGATTCTCTCGACGACGCGGTCGCGCACATCCGGCGCTGGGGCAGCGGGCACACCGAGGCGATCGTCACCCGGTCTCTGCCGGCGTCGCGACGGTTCATCACGACCTGCGACAGCGCGGCCGTCATGGTGAACGCCTCGACCCGTTTCACCGACGGGGAGCGGTTCGGGATGGGTGCCGAGATCGGCATCTCCACCCAGAAGCTGCACGCCCGCGGCCCGATGGGGCTGCCCGAGCTGACCTCGACGACGTGGGTCGGCGTCGGCGACGGGCATCTGGTCACCTGAGGTCCGGGTCACCTGAGGTCCGGGTTACCGGGCCCGGGTCATCTGAGGTCCGGGTCACCGGGCCCGCCGGATCGGGCCGTCCGGGACGCAACGGAACCGGGAAGGGAATAGGTATGGGCTCGTTGGACGGGGTGACGGTGCACGGGGTGTCCGCGGTGCGGACCGTGCCGGGACTCACCGCGGATCAGGTCGACGCGGTGCTCTCCGACGACGCGCTGGCCTTCGTCGCCGGGTTGCACCGCACGTTCGCCGGCCGGCGTGCCGAACTGCTCGCCGCCCGGGCCGCCCGCCGCGCCGCGATCGCCGCCGGGGCCACCCTCGACTTCCTGCCGCAGACCGCCGACATCCGGGCCAGGAACTGGCGGGTCGCGTCACCGGCGCCGGGGCTGGTCGACCGCCGGGCCGAGATCACCGGCCCGACCGACGCCAAGATGCTCATCAACGCGCTCAACAGCGGTGCCCGGGTCTTCATGGCGGACCTCGAGGACGCTAATGTGCCGACCTGGTCGAACATGGTCGTCGGGCAGCACAATGAGTGAGGCCGTTGCCGGCACGCTCGCCTTCACCTCGCCCGACGGCCGTCGTTACGAGCTCGACGAGTCCACGGCGACGCTCGTGGTGCGCCCGCGCGGCTGGCACCTGCCGGAGCGGCATGTCACCGTCGACGGGGAGCCGATCGTCGCCGCGCTCTTCGACGCCGGGATGCACCTGGTCCGCAACGCGCATGCCCTGCGGGCCACGGGCGTGGCGCCGTACTTCTACCTGCCGAAGCTGGAGAGTCATCTCGAGGCCCGGCTGTGGAACGACGTGTTCACCGCGGCGCAGGCTGAGCTCGGCCTGCCCGTCGGCACCATCCGGGCGACCGTCCTCATCGAGACGCTGCCCGCCGCCTTCGAGATGGAGGAGATCCTCTACGAGCTGCGGGAGCATTCCGCCGGACTCAACGCCGGCCGCTGGGACTACATGTTCTCCACCATCAAGACGTTCGCGTCCCGGCCGACGGAGTTCCTGCTGCCCGACCGCAACGGCGTGACGATGACGGTGCCGTTCCTGCGCGCCTACACCGAGCTGCTGGTCTCCACCTGTCATCGCCGCGGCGCGCACGCGATCGGCGGGATGGCGGCGTTCATCCCGTCGCGGCGCGACTCCGAGATCAACGCCGCGGCCCTGGCGAAGGTGCGCGCCGACAAGGAGCGGGAGTCCGCGGACGGGTTCGACGGGAGCTGGGTGGCGCACCCTGACCTGGTGCCGGTGTGTACCGAGGTCTTCGACGCGGTGCTCGGCGACGAGCCGAACCAGCTCACCCGGTTGCGTGACGACGTCAAGGTCGGCGCCGGCGACCTGCTGGCGGTGCGCGACACTCCGGGTTCCGTCACCGCGGCCGGGGTCCGCGGGAACATCAGCGTCGGGGTGCGCTACCTGGAGAGCTGGCTGCGCGGGATCGGGGCGGTCGGCATCGACAACCTGATGGAGGACGCCGCCACCGCTGAGATCTCCCGTAGTCAGATTTTCCAGTGGATAGCCGCCGGGGTCGTGCTCGACGACGGCCGTCCGGTCACGGCCGATCTGGTCCGGACCACTCTGGCGGAGGTGCTGGACCAGATCCGGCTCTCCATCGGCGCCGCCGCCTTCGACAACGGCCGCTGGAAGGACGCGGCGGCGGTGTTCGAGGAGACGGCGCTCGGCAAGACCTTCGTCGAGTTCCTCACTCTTCCCGCCTACGAGCGGATCGGCTGAACCGGCGAACACCTCGGGAGAATCCCCGGGTGAACCGGCGGCGAACAGGTCGATGAGCAGCCCGCGGGTATCCGCCCGGCGGACGGCGGCGCGCAAGGCGTAGTCACCCGTCTGCGGCGCTAGCCTGGCAGTATGGACATGGCGATGCCTGACACGGGGACGGAAGGTGGCCATGTCGCTGCAGGAACACGCTTTCGCCGACGTCGCTGATGTGCGGGAACGGCTTCGCGTGACCGGATACCTTGCGGACGAGGCGATTGCCACCACAGTCTTCCTCGCGGATCGGCTGCGTAAACCGCTGCTTGTGGAGGGGCCCGCGGGTGTCGGTAAAACCGAGCTCGCGAAGGCGCTGGCGACCGCGGTTGGCGCCGAGCTCATTCGGCTGCAGTGTTACGAAGGGCTTGATGAAGCTCGCGCATTGTACGAATGGAACTACAAGAAGCAACTGCTGCGCATTCAGGCCAGATCGGGAGACGGCGGTGCCGAGGGTTGGCAGCAGGCCCACGACGACATCTTCAGCGAGGAGTTCCTGCTCTCTCGGCCGCTGTTGACGGCGATCCGCCGCCAGGAGCCGACGGTGCTGCTCGTCGACGAGACCGACAAGGCCGACGTCGAGGTGGAAGGCCTGCTGCTGGAGGTGCTGTCCGACTTCCAGGTGACGATTCCGGAGCTCGGTACCATCAGCGCCACCCGCCGTCCCTTCGTCATCCTGACCTCCAACGCGACGCGGGAGCTGTCCGAGGCGCTCAAGCGGCGCTGCCTCTACCTCAACCTGGACTATCCCTCGGCCGAGCGGGAGAAGGAGATCGTGCTCTCCCGGGTGCCCGATCTCCCGGAGAGGCAGGCCGAATCGCTGGTCCGGATCGTCCGCGCGCTGCGGGCGATGGAACTGAAGAAGGCGCCCTCCATCGCCGAGACCATCGACTGGGGCCAGACCGTGCTCGCGCTCGGATTCGACACGTTCGACGAGGCCGCCGTCGCCTCGACCCTCGGCGTCGTTCTCAAGCACGCCAGCGACCAGGCCCGAGCCATCAGTCACCTCAAGCTCGGCGCGAACTGAACCGCCCGAGCCCAACCCATCGACTCCATCAACTCCATTGAACTGATCGAATCCATCGAACCGATTGCCAGCTGACGGCCGTCGCCACGGCCGCACGTCCACGAGGGGGCGCCGGCATGAACCTGCTGGACCGCACCGTCGATTTCACCGCGGCGCTGCGCCGGGCCGGTGTCCCGGTGAGCAGCGCCGAGACCGTGGATGCCGCCAGGGCCGTCGGCGCGCTGGGCTGGGCCGAGCGGGACGCCGTCCGGGCGGCGTTCGCGGCAACCCTGTGCAAGCGGCCGCTGTACCGGCCGGCTTTCGATACTCTGTTCGACCTGTACTTCCCGCCCCGGATCGGGGACGGCGTGTCGCTGGACGACCTGGGCGACCTGGGCGACCTGGGCGACCCGGCCGGGGCGGCGAACGGCGCGGCGGGGGACGTCGGCGTCGACCCCGGCGAGCTGTCGCCCGAGCAGCTGGAGGAGCTGCGCCAGGTGCTGCGCGACCAGTTGCTCGACGCGCTGCGTGACGGCAACGACGAGGCGCTGCGCGCGCTTGCCCGGCAGGCGGTGAGTGCGTTCGGGTCGGCGCGCGGCAGCTCCGCCCGCTCGTGGTTCATCTACCGGGTGCTGCGGGTGATGTCGGCGGAGACCCTCATCGCCGATCTGCTCGCGGCGATGCTGGCGGATTCCGAACGTGGCGGACTCGCCGAACGGGCCGCCCGGCAGACCATCACCGACCGGATCCGCGAGTTCGAGGAGATGGTGTCCACCGAGGTGCGGCGGCGGATGGCCGAGGAACGCGGCCTCGATGCGGTCGAGCGCACCGCGGTGAAGCCGCTCAGCGACCAGGTCGAGTTCCTGCGAGCCTCCCAGCGGGACCTGGTGGAGCTGCGCCGGCAGGTCTACCCGCTCGCCCGGCGGCTGGCGACCCGGCTGACCGCGCGGCGCCGGCTCGGCCGCATCGGCCGGCTGGACTTCCGGCGCACGGTGCGGGCGTCGCTGGCTACCGGCGGCGTACCGGTGGAGACCAGGCACCGCCCGCACAAGCCGCACAAGCCCGAGCTGGTCGTGCTGTGCGACGTCTCCGGCTCGGTGGCCTCGTTCGCGCATTTCACCCTGATGCTGACCCATGCGCTGCGCGAGCAGTTCGCCAAGGTCCGGGCGTTCGCCTTTATCGACACGACCGACGAGGTCACCAGGTATCTGCGCGGCCTCGACCTCGGCGACATGATGGCCCGCATCTCCGGAGAGGCGGACCTCGTCTGGTTCGACGGGCACAGCGACTACGGGCATGCCATCGAGGTCTTCGCCGAGAAGTACCCCGAGGCGGTCGGTCCCAAGACGTCGCTGCTGATCCTCGGTGACGCCCGGAACAACTACCGACCGACCTCGGCGACCATCTTCAGGCGACTGTGCTCGCAGGCCCGGCACTCCTACTGGCTCAACCCGGAGCCGCGCAGCTACTGGGGCTCGGGCGACTCGGCGACAAACGTGTACGCCGAGCTCGTCGACGAGATGGTGGAGTGCCGCAACATCGAGCAGCTCCAGGCGTTCATCGGGCGGCTTCTTCCGTCCTGACGGTCCCCGGCCCGGTCCCCGGCCGGCTCCGGGACCGGCCTGGGACCGGCAGGATCAGCCGCGGGCGAGGGCGGCGTCGACGATCGCCTGTGCCTCCGTGATGACCTCGTCGAGATGCCCGGGGCCCCGGAAGCTCTCCGCGTAGATCTTGTAGACGTCCTCGGTGCCGGAGGGCCGGGCGGCGAACCAGGCGTCGTCGGTGATGACCTTCACCCCGCCGATCGCCGCGCCGTTGCCCGGCGCGTGCGACAGCGCGGCGGTCACCGGCGAACCGGCGAGCGTCGTCGCGCTAAGGCTCTCCGGGGTGAGCGCGGCCAGGATCTTCTTCTGCGCCGGGGTGGCCGGCGCGTCGACCCGTCGGTAGGCCGGGGCGCCGTGGGCATCGGTGAGCTCCCGGTACAACTGCCCGGGGTCCCGGCCGGTGACCGCCGTCATCTCGGCGGCGAGCAGGCAGGCGATGATCCCGTCCTTGTCGGTCGTCCACACCGCGCCGTCGCGGCGCAGGAACGACGCGCCCGCGCTCTCCTCACCGCCGAAGCCCAGGTTCCCGTCGGTCAGACCGGCCACGAACCACTTGAAGCCCACCGGCACCTCGACCACGTCGCGGCCGAGGCTCGCCCCGACCCGGTTGATCATGCTGGAACTGACCAGCGTCTTGCCGATCGCCGTCCCGGTCGGCCAGCCTGGGCGGTGGCCGAACAGGTAGGCGATGGCCGCGGAGAGGTAGTGGTTCGGGTTCAACAGCCCGGCCGTGCCGGTGACGATGCCGTGCCGGTCGGCGTCGGCGTCGTTGGCGAGGGCGACGTCGAACGAGCCGGCCAGCCGCACCAGGGAGGCCATCGCGTACGGCGACGACGGATCCATCCGGATCATGCCGTCCCAGTCGGTCGTCATGAAGGCGAAGGTCGGGTCGATCGTGGTGTTCACCACGTCGAGGCCCAGCTTGTACCGCTCGGCGACGGCCTGCCAGTACACGAGGCTCGCCCCACCGAGCGGGTCGACGCCGATGCGCACCCCGGCGCCGCGGATCGCGTCGAGATCGATGACGTCGCCGAGGTCCGCGACATAGGCGCCGACGTAGTCGTGGACCACGGCGGCGGCGCGCGCCTGCGGGTATGGCACCCGGGCCACGCCCGCGAGGCCACCGTCGAGCAGGGCGTTCGCGCGATCCTGAATGACCTTGGTGACGCCGGTGTCCGCCGGACCGCCGTGCGTCGGGTTGTACTTGAACCCGCCGTCGGCGGGCGGATTGTGCGACGGCGTGACGACGATGCCGTCGGCGAGGCCGCGCGCCAGGCCGGTCGCGCCGGTGGCGCCCGTCCTGCCCGTCCTGTTGCTTGACGTGCGCTCGCGGTTGTGGCGCAGGATCGCGTGCGAGATCACCGGGGTCGGGGTGGCCTCGCCGTCCGGGGCGATGCGTACCGCGACGCCGTTCGCGGCGAGGACCTCCAGGGCGCTCGCGAGCGCGGGCGCCGACAGTGCGTGCGTGTCGATCCCGACGAACAGCGGTCCGTCGACGCCGGCCTCCTTCCGGTAGTCGCAGATCGCCTGGGTGGTGGCCAGGATGTGGTCGGCGTTGAAGGAGCCGCGCAGCGCCGAGCCACGATGACCGGACGTGCCGAACGACACCCGCTGGGTCGGATCGGTGGGATCGGGATGGATCTCGTGGTAGGCGGCGAGCAGGCCGTCGACGTCAACGAGATCCTCGGGGGCGGCGGGTTGCCCCGCACGCGGACTGGTCGGCATGGGCGGGGTCTCCTCGCGGG
>NZ_CDXDOR010000009.1:0-44693 GCF_978021225.1 Frankia sp. CeTa3Moorea
CGGTGACCCGCCATTTGCCATCGGTGTGCAGCCGCACCTCGGCGACAATCCGATGCAATGCCCCAGGCGTGTTGTTCAGCAACGACCCGTCGGTTCTGTACTGCAACCAGTTTCGGTCATCGCCGCAGTCCTCGATCATCACCGACTTCGGCACGTCTTCCGGACTCACCGACGTCACCCGCGGGTTGTTCACCGGTTCGCCCCTGGCGACCAGACCGTTGTAGTGGTCGGCATACAGGTTGCCGGTGATGACCTGCAAGGCGTCGCCCGAGGCGTATTGCGACAGATACGGCGCCTGCCAATCGGAGGTGTGGCTGGCCTGCGCGTACGCCTTCCACATGCCGACGTACGCGGTGACCGCGTCCCGACGGGCGAGGTCCGCCGGAGACGTCGGTGTCGGTGACGGCGTCCCGCTCGACGGCGCGGGTGAGGAGGCAGCGCCGCTGCTGGCGGTCGGGTCGGGCGTGGAACCGCCAGAGCTACAGGCGGCGAGCAGCACCACGGCAGCAGTCACGGCGCCGACGGCGCCCCGCCGAGCCCGCCGGCGACGTCGTGGTGTACGAGCCCGGACCGCCACAGTGCCCACCTCGCAGGAAATCCCAACGAACGACCAACTCGCCCTGGAAAGGAAAAACCCTCCATCTAGGACTACTCCGGCTGCGTCGCATCGCAGCGGTCCCACTACGCAGTGGGACCGGCATCCCAGCGGGAAATGACTCAACCGGACTAGCCGCTACCCACCCGATCGGACTACTGCACTAGATCGCTGTCAGACCCGAACGGGGGATGTGGGGCGTGCAGGGGTCGTCGTCGAACGGCGGCCGTAGGCGGACAGCAGGCCGCCAACGCGGACACCGCCGACGGCGCGCACCACAGCCACGAGCCCCCTTCAGCAGCCGCGAACGCGCCAGAACCGTCGAGTCGGCGAGACAGGTCGCCGCTCCGGCACGGCGGGACCTGCTGGACCGCTTGGGACGAGGAGCGTCGAGGGCTACTGTTGGCGCATTCCGACTCGCCGTCCGCCACCAGTTCTGGTGCGGACGCGGAAGGAGCCAAGGACCTCGTGACGACCAGGCCCAGCCTGCGGGTGGAGCAGGCGGAACTGCGGGCGCGGATGCGCACGGCGGGCATGTCCCACGACGAGATCGCCGTCGAGTTCGCCCGCCGCTACCAGCTGCGCCCCCGCGCCGCCTACCGTGTCGCGCACGGCTGGACCCAGACGCAGGCCGCGGGCCGCATCAACGCCCACGCCGCCCGCGCCGGTCTGGACCCCCACGGCGCCGCCACTATGACCGGCCCGCGGTTGTCGGAGCTGGAGAACTGGCCGCTGCCGAACAACCGCCGCCGTCCTACTCCTCAAATCCTCGCGCTGCTCGCCGAGGTCTATGGCACCGGCATCCACAATCTGATCGACCTCGACGACCGTGAACACCTGACCCCCGCCGACGCTCTCCTTATCAGCAAGACGCCGAAAACGGTGCGGGCCAGGCCCGAAGAAGTGCCGAAGCCCAGGGGTGCGTCGCAGGTCGAGATGACCGGAGAAGGCATCAGATCGTCCGCTTCGGTGATGGTCTCGCCAGCCGGGGACGTGACCGCTTCCTTCGGTGGTGGGTATGATCGGCAGGCGGAGCTGCTCGACGTCGGCGTTCGGCTACGGTATTTTGCGGGACCCTCTGTGCAGGCTCCTTTTCTTGATTATCTTGACGGTTTCGTCGAGGACAGTGTCGCCTCCTATGAGGCACGGGGCCCAGCGCTTTTGATGCCTCTTGTCGTGCGGCAGCGGAAGGGCGTGCAAGCCCTCGTCGAGGGCTGGCAGCTGCCCCGGGACCGTATCCGGCTGCTCCGCTCCGCTGGGCGGCTGTCGGGGCTGGCCGGCTATATGGCGGTGAACCTCGGGGATTTTCCGCTCGCGCGTGCCTATTGCGTGGAGGCGTTCACCCTCGCGCTCGCCGTCGAGGACAGCGATCTGGCGGCCTGGGTTCGGGGCACCGAAAGCCTGTGTGCCTACTACGCCGGCGACTACCGGCTGGCCTTGGAGCGGGCCCGCGACGGACAGACCTACGCCGCGGGCGGGCCGCAGGCGATCCGGCTGGCGGTCAACGGCGAGGCCCGTGCCCTTGGCCAGCTTGGCGACCGCGACGGTGTGCGGGAAGCCGTCGGACGCGCGTTCGACCTCGCCGAGGGAGCCGAGCTGCCCGAGGGGATGTCGCCGTGTATCTCCTTCGGCCCCTACAGCTACGCGCGGATCGCGGCGAACGCCGCGACCGCCCACGTCGGCACCGGCGACACCGCCCTCGTCCAGAGCTACGCGTAGACCGCCAGCAGCCTGCCGGGCGCCGACCGTTCCCACTGGAGCGACATCCTGATCACCCTCGATGTCGCCACCGCACTGACGGCCGGCGACGACCCCGACCCGGAACACGGCGCCGCGCTCGGCGTCGAGGCCCTCACCCGCGCCGGTGCCGCGCCGATCGAGTCGATCCGCCAGCGCGGCCGGGAACTCGCCCGCCGCACCGCGCCCTGGCGGGCCCTGCCCGCCGTCGCCGAACTGGCCGAGGTCTCGCAGGCACTGACCCACGGCGCGCCGCGGTGAGCGAGCACGACCCGGTCCACGACGACTGGGAACGCTTCCGAGTCCTGCCCTCGATGACCGACCACTGGGACCGGCCCGGCTGGACCCCTGGCCGGCGCAGCTTCCACTGGTTCCTGACGTTCGACAGCACCGCGCTGCGCGACCTCGCCGCGATCTGCCAGCAGCAGCTACGCACGTTCGACTGCCTCGACCCGGTGCCCGCCGACGGGCTGCACCTCACCGTGCGCCGGCTCGCGTTCACCGACGAGATCGACCCCGCCACCCTCAGCACGGTCACCCGCCGGGTCCCGGAACGGTGTCGTGACCTGCCGGCGTTCCGGCTGCGGGTCGGACCGCTGGCCGGATCGAGCGGCGCCGTCCGCTTCACCGTCACCCCCTGGGAACCACTGGCCCGACTGCGGGACGCCGTGGACGACGTGTCCGCCACCTGTGGCCTGCCCGCCGTCGAGCAGCGTTTCCGTCCGCACGTCGGCATCGCCTACTGCAACCGCGATACGCCCGCAGAGCCGATCATCCGCCGGGTCGCGGGTCTACGTGACCTGCCGCCGGCCGAGGTATCTGTGGCAGATCTTCGACTGGTGCGGCTGTACCGCGACGGCGGCACCTACCAGTGGGACACCGTGGCTGTCGTCCCTCTGAGCGCCTAACACGTCTCGTCTGGTCGCCCGGGTCGGACGGCGCGGGGTTGCAACGGGGAGGCGGGCCGGTGGTTCAGGGCCGGGTGAGGGCCAGCTGAGCGAGGCCGACGAGGACAGCGGAGATCTCGGCAAGATCTGCCGGCACCCGCTGGGTCGCATCCGCCCGTGAGGAGGACCCGGACAGCTCTGATCGCGGGCGGGACTCGACCCTTCTCCCCAGCCCGGCGACGAGGTCTGCCCAGATCGCGAGGAACTCCTCAACCCCGCGCAGGATGTCCACCCGGACCCGCTCGGCACTGGACGCCGCGTAGGCGGCGAGGTCCGCGGCAGCCGTACCCGCCGGCGTCTGCTGATCGAGGCTGCGCTGGAGCGCTCGGGCGGCGTGCGCGGCGGCGTCCAACGCCGTCGCCGAGAACGCCACTCAGGAGGCCACGCAGCTCAGGATCGTGGGCGAACTCGTCGAGGCGCAGCGCGTGATAGGCCAGCCGGCATCCCGGGGACGCAAGCGGCAGGCGGTCCAACAGCGCCAGCCACCGCCGGCCGGCGAGCAACAGGCCGACGCCCACGGTCCCGGCAAACCAGGTCCCGAACAGCGCCAGCCGGCCGGCACTGATGCCGGCGCGGACCAGCTGGGCCCACAGCCAGAACCCTGGGACGCAGACCAGCACGGGGACGCCGACCTGGGCGGTTCGCCGGCGTCGACCAAAATGTGACGCCGCCGCCCGCAGCTGACGGTCGACCGAGCGGGATTCGGACACGATCACAGTCTCGCCTCGACGTCGCCGGCCGCGGTGGCTCGGGGTGGCGTGGACAAACCCGCCGGGACGGCCTGCGGGGCGTCGAGTATGAGCGTCCAGGCACCAGGTGGCGACGAGGTCGGCTTCGCAGCGAGGAAGGCCGCGGCGGTCGCGGCCAGGTGGCCGACGGGCAGGCCCGCATCGAGCACCAGGCGCCGATCGTCCGGCAGCGCGTCCAGGTAGCGCAGGAAGACCCGGTCAGTGGCGGCGACGAAGCGGGGGTCGACGAGGTGCGGGTGCACCGGCCCGCGACGGCGTTGCCGCGCGGCGACCGCGGCCTGGGACAGCCGCAGATACAGGTAGCGGCCGGGGCTCAGCGTGAGGCCCGCGCGGGCCTCTGCGGTGAACGTCCGCGCGGCGTAGCCGGCGTCGGCAGGAACACCGAGCTGGGCGACGGCGTGCTGGTGGGCGATGTGCGACAGCGGGCTGCGGTCGAACAGCACGAGGCCGGTGCGTGCCCGGCGGGCGACCTCGGCGCGTTGCCGCTCCACGCCGCGCAGGTGGTCAAGACCGGACCGGACGTCGCCGAGGGTCCTCGGCGGGTGCGGCAGCGGCGAGGACAGCTCGGCCGGATCGGGGATGACAGTGGCGCCGAGCTGGCTGGCGAGCACGGTCGCCAACGTGGACTTCCCCGTGCAGCGCAGGCCCTCGACAGCCACAAACCCGTGATGGGACGGCTGGTCGGATCGGGTCACGGAAGCCTCCAAGAGCCGGTCGAGCGCCGATAGTCGGTGCGGACGCTAGCGGCAGCCACCGACATCTCGCGGTGAAGCACGCGCCCCGAAGAGGGCTGGGCCGGTGCGGTCGCCGAGCCTAGGCGGCTGGCTTGCGGGCGACACCGGCCCACATCGCGGAGACCGACTCGCTGCTCGTGCGCCAGGCTGGTGCGGGGACGAGGCCGGGGTCGATCAGCTCCCAGCCGTCGAAGAAGCCGGCCACCTGGTCGCGGGTCCGTGGAAACAGGGTGCCGGGGGCGGCGGCGTTGACCTGGTCGACGCCCGCCTTCAGGTGGGTCTTGTCCGGGTAGACGTCGAGGCCGAGGTGCGACAGCACCAGGTAGCTGCCAGGCGCCACGGCATCGCGCAACATGCGTACGGCCGCGTGCGGGTCCTGGTCGTCCGGGATCGCATGCATGATCGCGACGAGCATCAGGGCGACGGGCTGGGTGAGGTCGAGCGTCGCGGCGGCCTGTTCGAGGATGCGGGCCGGGTCGCGCACGTCGCCGTCCAGGTAGGCCGTGCGACCCTCGGGGGTACTGGTCAGCAGCGCTCGGGCGTGCAGCAGGACCAGTGGGTCGTTGTCCACGTAAACGATGCGGGCGTCCGCAGCGACGCGCTGGGCGACCTCGTGGGTGTTGTCGGCTGCCGGCAGCCCGGTACCGATGTCGAGGAACTGCCGTATCCCGCAGTCGGCCGCCAGGAAGCGCACCGCGTTGCGCAGGAACGCCCGGTTCACGAGCACACCCTCATGGATCTCGGGCACCGTCTGGATCATGGCCTCGGCGACAGCCCGGTCCGCCGGGTAGTTGTTCTTGCCGCGGAGCCAGTAGTCGTAAATCCGGGCCAGGTGCGGCACATCGGGCCGCAGATCCGTCGGCACCGCCCCATTCGGCGCCGCCGACTGGAAGTTCCAGCCGTCGACCGTGCTGTCCTGTTCCGCCACTGGTGCCCTACCCCTTGTCGACTCAATCGGATTCATGATCGTTTCTTTGTGATCCACGCACGTTAGGTGGGTCTGCGCGTGGACCCCTGCCCGTCCTGACGTGGCCTCGGCGCAGGGCGCTGTCCCGCCGGGCGTTGGCTACGAAGCCACTGGGCGGTGCCCGCGGGGTCGTCGCTGAGGACGGGCAGGTCGGTGACGAGGCCGTCGACCCCGGCGACACTGAGCGGCCCAACCGTGCGCGCGCCGACCCCTCCCTCGGCCAGGAGCCGCACGGGGCGCTGGTGCCCGGTCGCCTCAACGAGTCGGCGAGCGGCGTGGACGCGGCGCAGAGCGGCCAGGGTCAGCGCGGCGTCCCGCGCGCCGCCAGGTGTGCAGACGACCACGAGCACGTCGATCGCGCCGAGGTAGGGACGCGCATCGACGACCCGGGTGTCCATCCCGAGCGCTAGGCCGGCCGCCTTGCCGTTCTCGCGAATGCGATGCAGGGCACGCGCGGCATCGTCGATCTCGGCTGGCACCGTGATCAGATCGGCGCCAGCGGTGGTGACCGCGTCGATGAGCGCCATCGGCCGGCGCGCCAGCAGGTGGGCGTGGAACGGGACCGTCGTCCGAGCGCGAAGGACCGCAAGCATGGCTGGGGAGAACATCAGGTCCGGCACGAAGTACCCGTCCGCGATGTCGAAGTGGATCAGGTCAGCGACGCCGCTGGTCCGATCGAGCTCCGTCCCGAGCGCGGCCAGATCCGCAGACCACAGCGACACATCGAGCAGAAGCCGGCGTTCGGGCAGCGCAGCCAGCCAACCGGCTGGCCGGCTCGCCAAGGTCGTCTGCTCGGTCGTCATCGGCTGCGCAACCTCTCGACCTTGGGAATGTTCGAGATCATGGTTGCAGCCGGCGCGGGGCTGGTCATTCGCCCGCGCACGAAGAAGCCGTTCGAGCCGTTGGAGGGCCACTGACCAGCGGAGATGGCTCACCAGGCAGACGGTTTCTTCCGCCGCGAGAACCTCAGTGCGTCGAGATCGTCCGTGTAGGTCGAGGGATGGAGCGGTCACCGGTGTCTGCCAGTCCGAGCGCCAGCAGCGGCTTCGCCCACCGCAGTAGGCGTCGTTGATATCCGCGTGTGGCAGAGGAGATCGCCAAGGACCGTACGCTGGGCGAATGGCCTTGAAAGCGCGTCTACGGGGCGGGGAGACCGACCTCGCCCTGCTCTCGCGGGTCCTGCCCACGGGTGGCACTCAGGTCGTCCGGGACGAGGAGGGCTACTACCTCACCTCGACGGCGGTGGACCACCGGCCCGAGGACACGGCCTTCTACGAGGCAGCGGCCGGGGTGCTCGCCTGGGTCAACGGCATCGGCTGGTTGAACAGCACCGACTTCCACGCCGTCGAGCTGACCGGGATGTACGACGACGGTGATCGGCGTCATGCCGTCCTCACGCCTAAGACGATCAGGTGCACCACCCGCATCGGGAGCGTCGTCATAGGAGGTGACGCGGTGGCCTCCGAGCCGCCACCGCCGCCGGGCCCTCCGCAGGCTGCTGCCGCGGCCCGCGGTCCGGCGCTCGCGGAGGCCCTGGCGATTCTCGGCCGGACCACGCACCTTGGGTGGGTCGAGCTCTACAAGGTGTGGGAGATCGTGCAGGACGGCCGCGACCCGGCAGCCCTCGGCTGGGTGACGAAAGCCGAAGCGCGGGCCTTCACGCAGGCCGCGAACCATCCCGGCATCAGCGGACAGGCCGCACGGCACGCCAGGATGCCCGGCACCCCGAGCAAGACGTCGGCCATGGGCCTCGCCGAAGGGGGAGCCTTCGTACGGCGGGTGATCCTCGCCTGGATCGCGGCGGAATCGAACTGACGCCGGCGAACTACGGCTGGAGCTGCCCGGGAGCAACGACAGCGGCGATGGCCATCGCCGCATGGTCGCTGAGGCCGTCGTGGCGAGGGGCATGAACGTAGTCGCAGCGGGTCAAGTCGAGCCGGTCGACGGTGAGGAAGGTGTGGTCGAAGCGGTAGCCGTTGCCGCCGCGGCCGTACCAGCTGTGGCCCGGGGCGTCGGGGTGCAGGGCGCGGTAGGCGTCGGTGAGGCCGGCGTCGGTGAAGGAACGATAGAAGTCGTACTCCCAGCGGCCGAAGACCGGGTAGTGCGGGACGTGGCCGGGTTCGACGACGTTGAGGTCGCCGGTGACCACGACCGGCCCCTCGAAGCCGGCGAGGAGATTGGGCAGCGCGCGGGTGACGGCATGTTGAAAGGCGCGCTTGTTCTCGTTGCGGCGTTCGGCCGGCCCCCGGGACGGGACGTAGAGGCCGACCAGACGCAGCCGCTGTCCACCGATCCGCAGGTCGACGGCGGGTGCGCGGTGGGCAAGGACGTCGATGCCAGCGGGCACGGGTTCGAGCGGCGCGTGGCGGGAGGCGATCACCGTGCGGTAGTCGGGCAGGTCCGGCTGCGGGGCGTGGAGGTGGATGTAACCGTGGTGGCCGAGCGCGTCGAGGAGCGCCTGACCACCGGGCCCGTGGCCGACCTCGGTGAACACGACGATGTCGGCGGCGGGCTGCTGTCCGAGCCAGGCGGCCTGGCGGCGGGCCCGGTCGGGTGCGGCGTGCTGGGCGTTGAACGTGACCAGCCGCAGCTCGGTCGTGGACGCGGGAGCCGCCGCGGTCGGGCTCGGGAACAGGGACTGCTGCGGGTTCATGCGTGCCGGGCCGTTTCGTCGAGGAAGACCTCGCCAGCGGCGTCGAGGTCCTGCTGGAGCTGGCCGAGGGTGGCGCGGACGAAGCTGAGGTCGTCGGCGGACAGCGGCGTGTCCAGGGCGGTGAGGTTCTCGCGGACCTGGTCGGGGGTGGTGAAGCCGACGAGCACGGCTGCGTTGGCGGCGCGCTGAAGGCTGAAGGCCAGCGCTACCCGGACCAGGTCGCGGGTCGAGGAGCCGAACCGGTCGCGCAGGGGCGCGAGCCGGCGGTCGACGAGCGCGAGCGCGTCGGGGGTGTACCAGCGTTTGCGTTGCCGGTGATCCCCGTCGCCGAAGCGGGGTGGCCGCTGCGGGTCGTATTTGCCAGTGAGCAGGCCCTGCCCGAGCGGCTTGTTGATCAGGATGCTGGTGCGGTGCTCGGCCGCGAGGGTGAACATGTCCGGCTGGCCGGCCAGCGGCGGTGGGGTCAACGGGTTGTGGCGGACGGCGAGAAAGTCGGGGCGGATGCGGTCGAACAGGACCCGGAATCGGGCGTGCTTGTCCGGCCGGGCTGATGGTGGCTGGGTGAGCCGGTGAGGGGCGTAGCGGTGCGGGCCGCGCATGCCGACGCAGCGCACCAGGCCCTGGCGTTGGAAGTCGCGCATCTGGGCGATGGCGTCGTCGAGGTAGCGGTCGTCGGCGCCGAACTCGCTGGTGTGGAAGAAGTAGATGTCGAGCCGGTCGGTGCGCAGGTTCTCCAGGCTCGTCTCCAACTGGCGGCGCATCGCCGCGGGCAGGTAGGCATGGGCGGCGGTGCCGGCGAAATAGCCGACCTTGGACGACAGCACGACGCTGTCCCGATCCACATGCTCGACCAGGTGGCCGAGGAGGCGTTCGGAGCGGCCGTGGCCATAGACATCAGCGGTGTCGAACAGGTTCGCTCCCAGGGTGTACGCGAGTTCCAACCCCGCGCGGGAGGCTGTGTCGTCGGCGGTGGACCAGCCCATCGGCAGGCCCAGGTTGTGGTCGGGGCCACCGATGGCCCAGCAACCGACGCCGATCGGATGAACGGTCAGCCCGCCGGCGAGCGTTCGGGCTGTCAGAGGACTCGTCGCCGCCATCTCGTTCCCCTCGTTGTCCGCCGACGGTCTCTGGGATCGGCCTGTGTGCGGGCGCTGCTGGCTGTGACGTTAGGGTCACCGGCATGACGACTCCGGACCCCGCCACCCTGCTGGACCTGGATGCGATCAGGGCGAAGGGGTGGGCCGACCGTAGCGACTTCCCCGACGCCGAATACGGCCGTGCCGAGGCGTTCTACACGGCGATGCGCGCCCACGACGAACGCCTGCACGCGGTGCGGACGAGGGCGTCGGAGCTCATCGAGCGCTGGACCGGGCATCGGCCGTGGGACGTCGGTTCGTTCGGCACCCGGTTGAACCTGGAGACCTCGGATCTGGACCTGGGCATCGGCTACCCGGTGGAACGCCGTGCGGAGCTGATGGCCACGCTCGACGGGAGCGCCCGCTTCCTTGGCGAGCGCTACACCAGCTTCTCCACGACCCGGCTGGTGTTCGCCTTCACCGTGGACGACGTCGAGATCGACCTGAGCGCGTTGACGGTGGACGACTTCGCGGTCGCCTGCCGGATGCTCGACCAGATCGACGAGGCGATGAGCCACGACGAGCGGGTCTGCCACACCTGGGTCAAGCACCTGCTGCGCCAGACTGGCCGGCTGGAGGACTACGCGGCGTGGAAGCTGGTCACGTACGCCCGGTTCTGCCCGGAGTTCAACTGGGTGCCGATCCCGGAGAAGTCCGGCACCTGATCGGTTGCGGGCCTGCGGGTCAGCTGGCACAGGAGTCCGCCGCGTTGATCAGTGTCCAGCCGCTGGCCGCGGACCATCGCCGGTGTTCGGTGGCGAGCAGTGCTGTGTGCTCGCGGTCGAGGACGGGGAGCAGGTCGTGCACAGCGGCGGCGAGGACGCCCCGCAGCAGGGCGAGGCGCTTTTCGACCCGCTGCCAGATCCGGGCACCCAGGATCGCTTCGGCCGCCGGATCGTGGCAGAGAGGCTGGGTGTCGACTTCGGCGATCAGGTCGCCGAGCACCGTGTAGCTGGCGTCCTTGAGTACGCCACGGGCCCCGCGGACCTGGCGGCGGGGGTCGCCGTCGAGGACTTTCTCCAGCGACTTGAACGTGTAGTCGAGGGCGAAGTGCCGGTCGACCCAGCGCTGCGCCCAGCCGGCGGCGACCCCGATCCGCCAGTCGGCGTAGCTCGCCTCGACCCGGCCCATGCTCGGCGTCACCGCCCCGGAAAGGCCGGCGTGCTGGACTCGTCGGGTGTAGGCGGCGCCGATCAGGCATTCCATGCTGACCAGCAGGTAGGAGATGGCCTGGTAGAACGGCTGGCCCGTGCTCGCCGTCGCGACGAACTGCGCGTCCCGGACCCCTCGCACGACCTCGGCAGGGGGAAGATCTCGTTGCGGGGCCAGGAGCAGGTCGGTGCGGCCCTGGAACGCATGGGTGGCCTTCAGCTCGTCGAGGGTCATCAGCGGGTCGAAGGTGATGTAGGTGAACCGAGTCGGGACACCAAGTGCGGACAGGGTCCGGACCGCCAGCAGATTCTGCTCGCCCGTGGTGTCCTTCGCGAACCGGCCGAGGACGCTGTCGACCCCGGACTCCACGCCGAACAGCATCCGCCGCAGGCCCCGGTCGACTAGCGCCCGCCACATCTCGGCGCGGTCGACATGCCAGTCGAGGCCGCGGTCGGCGTCGACGACCTGGTCGACGCGGCAGCTCGACTCCCAGCCGAAGCCCGCCGCATGCAGCAGACCGGCCAGCTCTAACGCCCTGCTGGCGGCGTCGGGCCTGCGGCCGAGGAACTCCTCGTCGACCAGGTACAACGTCCGCGACACCTGCGGGTAGCGGTCGAAGACCGCCGACAGCTCGCCCAGGAGCCACGGCAGCCGGCCCGTACCGGCCCCCGCCCAGCTGCCCTTGTGGTCGCGGGGGCAGAACGAGCAGTAGCTGGTGCAGCCCCGGCTGGTCTCCAACTGCGCGACACCGTGATGGTCGAACGTCGCCGGCAGCAGGTCGAGCTCGGGAACGACGTCGGCCGTCACGTCCCGGGTGACGGGTCTCGCGGTCTTCCGCCGCCCGACCGCCAACCCACTCCCGCGCGGTGCTCCCACATATCCCAGTCCTGGGACCTCGTCGAGGGCGCAGTCGCCGTGCCAGTGCGCCAGCAGCGCGCTGATCGTGGCCTCCCCGCCCGCCCTGGCGACCAGCAGCGACCTGAACCGGTCCAGCAGGACCCGTTCGACCCGTACGGTGAGGCTGCCGCCGACGACGACCAGCGGCGGATCATCCTGGGCGTAGACCGACTCCAGCAGCTGGACCAGCAGGTCGTACTGGCCGAACGTCGCCGACACCCCGAGAACGTCCGGCCGGTCCGCCTCGACACGGGCGACCAGCCCGTCGAGCGTGAGCCCGAGCTGCATGTCGGCCAGGGACACCGTGCCCAGCAGCGTCTCACGCGCCGCGCGCGCCACCGTGCTGATCCCCAGCGGAAACCGCGGCAGCGGGAACGTCTCCGGGTGATACAGCGCCGCCAGCAGCACCCCGGGCCGCGACAACCGCTCCACGCCCGGCTCGTCCACGTCAGCCAGCGACAGCCAGGACGCCGGCTCGTCGAGCACCACCGTGTCCCGTGTCCACGCCGGCCAGGCCCGTGAACCGTGCGGTTGACCCGACAGGTCCGCCACCACCCACCGGCCCTCACCACGCTCGACGAAAACCAGACGGCGATCGAGCGCGCCCGCGACCCGAACCCGCCTCACCTCACCGGCACACTGCCGCTCCACCCAGTCGCGAAGCGCGAGTGGGTGGAGCAGCAGCTCACTGTGATCGGGTGGGCCAGCAGCCGGATTAGCGCCAGCGAGGCGTACAGCGGTGACCAGACGGGCGAGGGGCTCAGGGGGATGCTCCACGGCGATGCCTTCCGGACGGACGGTGCTCCACCGCCGTACGGATGGCCCCGGATTGGACCAGCTTCGGCGGTGTGCGTGTAGCACCTGTCACTGTCCGCGACATCGCACAGGATGGTCATTCCCTGGGACGCGAACAAGCAGTTCCCCACCACGCGGGGCCGCCACCTGCACAGACAGGGCCTACAGCCCCCAGAACTTCGGCCGCAGCGTCGACTTCACGTCGAACCCGGCCGGACGCTCTTGATCGCCGTCGCGAACACATGGGCAGCTGACGAAGCAGGCTGGCGCCCGGTTCAACAGGTCCGCCAGCTGCCCACGGATACGGCGTCCACGCCGCGCGACGTGACGTGCTAGGCGTCGCCAGGTGCCCAACCGGAGACGGCGAAGTTCTGCCGCTTCCGGTACAGCTCGACACCTATCCGCGTGTAGGGGTAGGTGTTGTCGGGCAAAGCGTCGAGCGGGAACCAGCCGAGGCGGGCGCACTTGTGCGGCTCGGCGTTGACCGGCTCGCCCTCCCACGACTGCGCGTGAAAGAACAGCCCGAGCCGACCCTCGCCGTGCTCGTTGCGGAAGTGCACGGTCGAGGCGAGCGACAGCGCCCCGCGGCCCAGGTGAAGGCCGATCTCCTCGCGGGCCTCGCGGCAGATCGCGGCGGCGACGTCCTCGCCGGCTTCCAGCTTCCCCGACGTTCTCTAGGCTTCGCTCCGCTGTCGGGTTCAAGAGCCTCAGGGAGATCGTCGTGGAGAACAGCGCGTCCTGGATAGTTGAATTCTATAACTTTACAGCCAAGCTTCCTGGTGTTGAGGTTGAGGGGTTCGTCGGGCTGGGTGATGTACACGAGCGGGCGGCGCGTAACGGCGCGCGGCACGGCACTCCACTGATTATGAAAACGTCGGGTATGGTCGATTCCCGGGTCAATCTGTTCTTCCGTACCGGTCCGATGGTGGCGGCGCGGCCGTCGACGTGGCGGCGCTACGCCTACTCGCTGGTGGTCTGGCTGAACTTCCTGGAGGTGTTCGGGCGGCAGTGGGACACGGCGACTGCGGGCGATGTGGAGGCGTTCAAGGACTGGCGGGTGACCGACCGGGCGAACGACGGCCGGGTCGCGCCGGCGAGTTTCGACGCGGACCGGGCGGCGCTGAACTGTTTCTACTCGTGGGCGGTGGTGCGCTACGGCGTGGTCAACCCGGTTCCCTCCGGCCGGTGGGCACGTACCGGCCGGCCAGGTGACGACGTCGATGGCTGGCGTGGGTCTCGGGACCCGCTGCGCCCGGCGGGGGCGCCGCGGCGGCAGGTGAAGTGGATGTTGCGGAGGGCGTTCGAGCAGTGGCGGGACATCGGCCTGCGCGGCTACGGCTTCGACGGCGTCCGGCACCCGGACTGGTGCGGCCCGTATGAGGACCGGGACGTCGCGTTCGTCGACGGCCTGTACGGGACGGGGCTGCGGCTGACCGAGTGGGCGAGCATCCTCGATGTCGAGCTGCCCGGCGACGGCGGCGATCGTTTTCCGCGGGCGTGGCTGGCGGCGGCGTGCGCGAAGGGCGGCCGGCACGGGCGGGTCTACCGGATACCGCGTCGGGCGCTGACGGCAGTGCGCGGCTACCTGGACCCGCAGGAGGGCTCCCGGGGCGAGAGGGTCCGCTGGGCACAGCAAGCCGGCCGCTACGAACAGCTGACCGTCCGGCGGTTCGTCAGCGGCTACAACCCCCGCTCCCGCATCCTTACGCTGGAGGGCGCGGCCGGGCCGGTCCGCATGTCGGTGGACGTGCTGGGCCCGCACGAGCGCCGCTGCCTCTTCCGGCGGACTGATAACGGTCTGGAGCCGCTGGCTGTGTGGCTGGGACGCGATGGGCTACCGAAACATCCGCACGGCTGGGAGGACACGTTCACCGCCGCAAACCGTCGTGTCGCAGGGGCGTGGACGGCCGCGGGCCGGATGGGCAGCGCGCCGTCGTGGTGCACGCCGCACATGTGCCGGCACAGCTTCGCGCTGAAATGGTTCTCGATCCTGTCGATGGTGTGGAACAACCGGCTGACGGGCTTCACCGCCGAAGAGCTGAAGGACTATCGCACGCAGTTCGGGGATATTTGGTATCAGCTTGCCGGTCTGCTCGGACACGCCGATCCGTCGACGACCCGCGACCATTATCTGGAACCGTTCACCCGTTTGGACGTCGACTATCTGATGGCACTGCTGGACGGCGAGGAGCAGACCGCCGTCGACACGCTGCTGCGCGCGGTGGCCGCCGACAGCGGACGCGTACTCACCGGGGCGGACCTGAGCGGCACGGGGAGCGCCGGGTGAGCGGCACCGGGGCGGGTGGCCGGCGCGCGACGCAGCCGGCCACGGGCTGGCGGCCACCGCAGCGGCTGGAGGCCGACGGGGACGGCCTGCGGGTGCGGTTCGTCGAGGAGTCCGGCCGACGGGAGCGAACGTTCGACTTCGCCGGTCTGCCGTCGAGCAGGACGTCCAGCGATGGCTGGCCCGGGTGTTCGCCCGCCGGGCCGGTCCACGTTCGGCGACGAAACGGATGGGCACCGCCGTGGGGCACTTCGATGTCCTGCGGGGCTTCGCCGCGTCGCTCGCCGGAGCGTCACCGCCCCCGTCCGGCCCGGTCGATCTGCGGCCCGCGCACGTCACCGCGTTTGTCCTGCGCTACCGCGGTCAGCCCAGCGAGCGGGAGTATCTCAAGCGGCTGCGGGTGCTGCTGCGTGACGATCCGGAGCTGCCCGAGCCCGCGCGGACGGCGCTGTTGTCCGCGCGGCTCGCGCCAGCGGCGCCAGTGAGCCCGGTCGTCGGCTACGGCGACACGGAATGGCAGCAGATCATGACCGTGGTGCGGCGGGACGTGCGGCTGGCCCGGGACCGTATCCGGGCCAGCCGCCAACTGCTAGATCGTTTCCGCACCGGTGCCCTGCCGTCCGAGAGCCCGGAGAGTGGGCTTGGTGTGTTGCTGGACGTCTTCGACCGTACCGGTGATCTTCCTCGCGTCGGCTCGGGCGGGCATTCCCGAGCCGTTCGGGACGCCGGTGGCCTGACCGCCGTCGGGGGGCGGCTGTGCCTGTCCAGCGACGAGGCGGTCGCGTTCTGCCTGCTGCTGGTCGCGCTGACCGGAGAGAACGTCGGCACCGTCGCCGCGTGGCCGGCCGCACACCACCGGCCCGACGGAGGCGACGGCGACACCGGTGTCGCCCTCGTCGAAGAGGTCAAGCCACGGCGCGGGCCCGACCGGGAACACATGGTCATCGCGCTGGAGGACCTGCCCGCCGGGCTGGAGGCAGCCGGTGAGGAGACGCGGCTGTTCCGCTCTCCGCTGCGGGTCTACCGGCTGCTGGTGGAGCTGACCGAGCTCTCCCGCCGGCACGGCGGCCACACCTCGGCATTCAGCGCCTTCGTCGCCCGGCCCGGCCCGCTCGGCTCCCGCTGGACCGAAGGGGTCAACGCCACGGACCTGCTCTGGTGGGCCCGCCGCCGAGGCTTCCCCGCCGCCGCCGAGGCCGGTCCGGGCACGAGACCGGCGGTGCACGTCGGACGCCTGCGCCAGACCGTGATCGAACGCCGCCGGCAGCCGATCGCCCACACCCGGCAGACCATGAACGACCACTATCTCCGGCGCAGCCGCACGGTCCAGGACGACAGCCGCACCGTGGTCGGTGCCGCGCTGCGCGAGCAGGTCGACAGCGCGCGGGCAGCCCAGGGCATGCCCGTACTCACCGTGGCCTTCCTTGCCCACGCCCGCCGCGACCCCACCGCCGCGGCGGCCACGGCCGGGATGGACCAGGACACCCTGCGGCGCATGATCTCCGGGGTGCAGGACACCGCCCTTGCTTCCTGCACGGACCACCGCGACGGCCCGCACATCACGGCGGGGCAGCCATGCCCGGCGTCGTTCCTGGACTGCCTGGACTGCCCGAACGCCCGCGCACTGCCCCACCAGCTCGGCGTGCAGATGCTGGCCGCCGAGCGGCTACGCGCGCTGCGACCGAACCTCACCCCGGCCGTCTGGGAAGCCCATCTGCGCCGACGGCTCGACCAGCTGGAGGAGATCCTGAACCACTACACGCCGGCCGAACGCGACCACGCCCGCGCCGGCGTGACCGCCCGCCAGCAGCAGCTCGTGGACGATCTACTCGACGGCCGATGGGACCTGCGATGACCACCGCGGCGCACTCGCAGGCGCACATTGAGGATGCCGTCGGCTGGCCGGACGACGACACGATCGTGCTGGCCGGCCGGCCGCTGCGCCCCGGCACCGACGAGACGCTGTTGTCCCGCTTCGGGGACATGGTCTGGCAGCTGAGCCCGGCACATCCCGACGCGCACGTCACCGTCGCCGCGCTGGACTGGCGCCGCTACCCGGCCCGGCTCGTCGGGCCGTTCAAAACGTTTTTCCACACCGCGCTGGAGCAGCCCTACCCGGCGTCGCCACATGTGCAGCGGCCCGGTGAGCGGCCCAGCGTCGCCACGCTCAGCTACTGGTTCGGCGACCTGCTCGTCTTCGCCACCTGGCTCAACGAACGCGCCGTCGGCAGCCTCAGGGACGTCACCACCGCCGACCTGGACGCCTACCGGTCCCACATCCTCGGACTGGGCCGCAGCCCCGCCCGCGAGACGGATCTCCTCGCCGCCGTCCGCACCCTGTGGCTCTACCGCGAACGTCTTCCGACCGCATGCCGGCTTCGGGTCTGCCCGTGGAACGGCTTGGCGGCCAAGGATCTGGTCCGCCTCCCACCCGGCGGCAGGGAGAACGCCACTCCCCGGATCGCCCCGGCGACGATGGACGCCCTGCTCGCCTGGGCGCTGCGCATGGTGGAAACCCTGGGCCCGGACATCCGCGACGCCTGGCACGAGTTCCACGATCTCGACGCGGGCTCCCACCCCTCCCAGCAGATCTACGACGGGCTGGGCATCCCCGACCGTCTGGACCTGTTCCTCCACCACGCCAGCAGACGCGGAACCCCGCTGCCCGGACGGCACGACCCCGCCCGCGGCACTGTCGTCAACGGCGCTCACATCTTGCGCCTGATCGGAGTCCCTCCGGACAAGCGCGCCGGGCTGCCCCCACGGCAGCGGGCGCTGCTGGAGAACGCGGGACTCCCGATCGCCACCGACACCACCATAGGCAGCATCACCGCACACCTCGACGGCATCCCCTGGCGGCCAGACCCGATCAGCATCCGCGAGCTGCCCACCCTGGTGCGGCTGCTCTATGCCTCCGCCTTCACCGTCATCTGCTATCTCTCGGGCATGCGCCCCGGTGAGGTCCTCACCCTGCCCCACGGCTGCTCCGGCAGCGACCCCCGCACCGGCGAACTCCTGGTGCACGGCCGGCGCGGCAAGGGCTACGACCGCAGCCCCCTGACCTCCGGCCGGGCCGAACCCGACCGACCCTGGGTCGTCGTCGCCCCGGTCCACACCGCCGTGCAGATGCTGGAGACCCTCGCCGACTTCCCGTTCCTGTTCCCCGCCAGCCCGATCGCCGCCCACACCGGCCGGGCCAACACCACCCACGCCCGGTCCACCGCCGCCATCAACCAGGACCTGGAAGACCTCATCACCTGGGTCAACACGACCTTCACCCACCCGGACGGCACCCTGCCGATCCCACCCGATCCGACCAAGCACCTGCGCGCCACCCGCTTCCGGCGCACCCTCGCCCACAGCATCGTCCGCCGCCCCCGGCGGCCTCATCGCCGCCGCCCTGCAATACGGCCATGTCCACACCAAGGTCACCCTGAGCTACGCGGGCGCCGCGGACACCTCCTGGCTCGACGACCTCGCCGTCGAACGCCTGGAATTGGTCATCGAACAGACGCAGACCGACACCCGGCTCCTCACCGACGGCGAGCACATCAGCGGACCCGCCGCCGCCGAATACCGCACCCGGGGCGCACGGTTCCACGGCCGCGTTGTCAACCAGGCCCGCAACGCCCGGCGGCTCCTCGCCAGCTCGGACCCCGATGTCCATCATGGCGACGGCCTCACCTGCGTCTACCGCGCCGAGACCGCCGAATGCCGCCGCGTCCTCGCCCGGCAGGGGCTCACCCCCGACGGGCCGCAGGAGTTCCACTGCCGGTCCACCTGCCCCAACCTTGCCTACACCGACCGCGGCATCGACCAGCTCCGCGCACGGCTCAATCGTCTGGACGCCACCATCGGCGACCCGCTGACACCGCAGCCGCTCCGCGACCGCGCGCACGCACAGGCCGAAGCCGCGAAAGCCACCATCGACCGGCACATCTCGACCTCGCCCCGTCGGGCAGACCAGGCAGACCAGTGATGACCCGCCAGCCCCGGAATCCGCCGGCAGAGAGATCCGCCATCGAGGCCGCGACCGCGCGGCTGCTTGCCGGAACCCCACTGCGGTCCCGCTCCGGCAAACTCACCGTCACCGAGCTGATCGTCGAGTCCGGCCTGCGCCGCGACGTCGTCTACGCCGACCACTCCCACCTGGTCGAGGTCTTCCGCACGCTGGTCAAGGCACAGAACTCCACACCCACCGCCCTGCGGGACCTCGCCGAGGAGAACGCCGACCTCATGCAGAAACTCGCCGCGTCCAAAGCCGAGCTGGCCGAGGAACGCGCCGCCGCCGCGACCCTGCGCAGACTCGTCGTCGAGCTGTCTCTGGAACTGAGCCAAGCACAGGACCAAGGACATGATCAGAGAAACGCCGTTCGTCTCACGCCCGCACCGACCCGCACCTCATCGGCCCTTGCTGACGGACTCCCTACTCGACTCCACCACATGTTGTAGGAGAGCTGTGCCGGACCGTTACCGAAGCATCGTTGACGTCTACGTCCTGCTCCGACGAGACGGCAAGATTCTCCTCCTGGAACGCGCCAACACCGGGTACGCCGACGGGCAGCTCTGCCCACCCAGCGGCCATCTCGAAGAAGGTGAATCCGTGGTGGATGGCGCCATCCGCGAAGCCCACGAGGAGGTCGGCGTCACTCTCCGGAAGGAGAACCTTCATTTCGTGCATGTCGTGCACCACCGCAACCCGCAGGGGCAGGCCCGCATCGGCTTCTTTTTTGGAGCTACCCGGTGGGAAGGAGAGCCGCGTAACCGCGAGCCCGCGAAATGCGCCGGCCTCTTCTGGGCTGACCCCGACAAGCTGCCACCCAACACGGTCGGCTACACGGCCGCGGCTGTCGCACAGATCCAAGTCGGACACGGATTCTCCATCGATGGCTGGGATGGCATCTACAGCAGCGAAGACGCGGAGAACAGCAAATGATCATCTACGCTCTGGCAATGGCAGGTTCGCGTAGAGCGAAGACCGTTCGGTAGCCACGCCGCCGCGTACCCCACACGCCACGTCTACCTGCCCTGTGTCAACCCAGTGGCGCCTGGTTGAATCCGCCTCGCTCGGCCCGGTATGGCTGAGGCTCGCACCCGGCCGGTGCGACGGTCCGGAGATCGGCCTTGGCGAGGTCGAGGACGGTGACGCTGGAGGGACGGTAAGGGTTGGCACCAGCCAGGTCGGCGCGGGGGACGCCGGGCAACCGCGGACGGCGGGCGAGGACCAGGGCGGCGGCCGCGCGTCGGACGAGATCGGCGCGCAGGCGCGGGTCAGCTCCATCGACTTTGTAACCGTCACCCAGCCGGCGGACACCCGTTGCCCGGCACCGAAACGATCACCGGTAGGGCGAGGGTTGGCTTGGTGCGGAAGCCGGTCCCGTCAGGGACGCTGGCCGCGGCGAGCCGATCGGGTCGTCGGTCCAGGGCTTCGGCAGGTACGGAGCGTTGCCGCGCGGGTGTCGACCAGGGGGATGCCCGGTTAGAACTCGACTGGCAACATCATCCACTACGTCGAACGCACGTTCTGAGCGCCTGGTAGGTCCGTTCGCTCCGGTCCGCCTGGTCACCATGATCGTGGGAGTGGTAAGGTCGGCGTTTCTCTTCGCGTCCGGAGACGTGACGACGCTCGGTGTCCGTCTGGGGAATTCTGACGTACGTCACGTTCCTCGGGGTTACTATGCCGCTAGGGCCTCGGGCGGTTGCTCTCGGCGCAAGCTCGGGGGGGCGTATGGCGGCGTCAGCTGCGAACGGGCGTGCGGGCGGTGGAGCCGACTCTGCTTCGGCATCGCCGCAGGTGGTCGCGTCTTCTCTTGCGTTGCCGAAGGGCGGCGGTGCCATTCGCGGTATCGGCGAGAAGCTGGCCGCGAACCCGGTCAGTGGCACGGGCACCGTGTCGGTGCCGATCGCCGCCAGTCCCGGTCGCTCCGGATTCGGCCCTCAGCTCACGCTCGGCTACGACTCGGGGGCGGGTAACGGGCCGTTCGGTCTCGGGTGGAGTCTTTCGACGGTCGACGACTCGATGACCTGTTCCCCCAACTTGACTATCCGCCGATCCCACTCGCCAACCCGACCGGGATAGTCCTTCTTACCGCCTTCGTTGACGTGGCTCCGACGGGGGCCGGTCGTCGGCGAGTCGCTTTCAGTGTCGAGGAGCACCGATGCCCACTCTTCTGGTGATTCGCCTGCATCCTGATGTCTCCGTCACCGCCAACTCGTTCCAGGACGAATACCTGCCGAACCTCTCGATCGCGGCGCACGAGCTGTCCTTCTCGGACCCGGCCGGGGCGGGGCCGGCTTTCGGCACCGCGAACTACCTGCCGAATGCGAACACGCGGGTCACGCAGCACGTCGGGATGGTGGAAGGCCCGACGCCCGGCCAGCGCATACCCAAGATATTCGCCGTCGCGACCGCGGTCATCGAGGTGCCCGACCCGCCCGCGGGCGGCGAGCACGACACCGTCGATGTCCGCATTGTGATCGCCCGTAACGGGGAGATCGTCCATCGTCAGCTGTACTACAACGTGCCGGTCGCGCCGGCGCCGGTCCCGGCCGATCCGAACGACTATCCGGAGCTGGCCCCGGTGAGTCTCTACCTCGAGCTCCCCTCATCGGGTCACGGCACGGGAGCCGGGTTCACCCTGCCCGAGGACGGCACCGCCCCCAACTTCGACGCGTTGCGGGCGGCGGTGGAGGATGTCCTCGACGACGATCCAGGTTCCACCGCGGGCATCGCCGATCTCACGTTCGAGCAGGCGCGCCATGTCGCGCGTGAGATCGCGTGGAACCGCGTCGCGTACCCGCCGCCGAAGCCCGATGCGGCGAAGGGGACCATCGATACCGGTCTGGACACTCCCGACAATGCCGAGGAATGGCAGCGTCAGGTGTTCCAGGCCATCTACACCGGTCCGAACGCTGCCGACAGCAACGAGGAGCGGCAGCGTCAGGTGTTCGAGGGCGAGCTGCTCATGCACCACGTCGCCCGCAACACCGAATCCGATCGCCTCACCGAGTTCGTCTACGCGCTGTCGGCCGCGATCTGGTGCGAGCGGCGGTCGGCCGCCGCCACACGTGCCGGCTTCACGTTCCCCGTCTTCCCCGACCGCCCTGACCGGCACCGTCGCGTGTTCCTCACCGGTGCCGGCGGGGCGCCGCTCGCACCCGCGCCGGTCGTTCCGGCGGCGTACTTCTACGCGCTGGCCGCGGTGCTGCCCCACCAGGTCGAGCGCGAGCAGCGTTACGACCTGGCCGTGCTCGACGGGGAGGCCCAGTCCGTGAGGGCCTTCTCGCAGGCGGTCGCCGACGGCGTCATCAGCGAGCCGCCCGCCGCGAACCGGTACCAGGCGGCCCGCCGGCTGCAGCTCCTGGGTCGGCTGAACGACCTCGGCACCCCCACCTGCGAGCTGGCGCCGGCACCGGCGCCGGTCAACGCCCTGTTCTCCGGGTGGCTCGCCTTCGCCGGCGACGACATCGACGCGTTCTGGGCCTCGCTGAACGGCAGCCGGGCAGCCGGGCATCTCCACGTCGTGGTCGGTGCGATCGCGGACGCCCACCAGCCGCTCGTCGACGCCGTCGAGGACGCCGCGTTCGGTGTGACCACCGTGGCGGACCTGGCCGCGAAGACGAACCAGGACTGGGCCACGCTGCTCGCCGCCGACCCCACCAGGCTGCCGCCGTTCACCGCTCCTGGGACGACCAGCGAGCGGATCGACGCGTTCATCCGCGGCCTTCGGCGCTTTTTCGACCTCACCGAGACCGCCGACACACCGCCGCCGCCGACGGCGCTCGGCGCCCCGCTGCTGGACCGGTCGCCCGGCACCCTGGTCGACGCGCTCATCGCTGCCCTGCCCGACTTCGACTTCGGGACGTGGACGGAAACCACGCTCGCGCCGGCGCTCGACCTGCTTCTGCCCGGTGACCCCGACGCCCAGGCCGAGGTCACCGCGTGGCTGAGGCGCATCCGCGATGTCGTCGCCCTCGTCGCCGGCGTCCCGGCCGAGCTCCAGTTCTCGGTCATCGAGGCTCTGTGGGCCCGTGGCTTCATCACCGCGGCCGGTTTCGAAAGCCTCACCCTCGACGGGTTCCGGGACGCGTTGCAGGGCAGTGTCGCCTTCGATCACGCCGAGGCCATCTGGACGCAGGCCGGCGCCCGTGGCGCGGAGCCGGCCGAGCCTGCGGGCCCCTTCGCCGCCGTCAACCCGGACGGGCGGCTCACCGACTGCGTCCCGCCCCGGCACCGGTCGGCCCTGGGTCCGGTGGCGTATCTGCAGGAACTGCTGCGGGCCACAGGCAGGTCCAGCTGCGAGGAACCGCTGCCTGTCGACAGAGGTGCGTCGCTGTCGGACCTGGTGGCCTCCCGGCGTGGGCCTGTCGGTGATCTTCTGGCCAGCGCCTCCAACGTCGACGTGCCGATCCCGCTCATCGACCGCGTCAACGAGTGTCTCGAGCACCTGGTGGCCGGGCAGGCCACCTCCGGTGTCGTGTACGACACCGCGGCCGGTACCCTCGGCGGGCACGCCCTGGACACCGCCGCCCCGGCGGGCGGGGTGTCCCACGACGCGACGACGCTGTTCGAGGCGCTGCCCGCGCATTCCACACCGGCGACACCCACCAGGGCTCCGGGGGCGTGGGAGGTGCTCCGCCGCGACTTCTCGTCCTGGCTGCTGCCCTACCACCAGCCTCTCGACATCGCCCGGACCTACCTGGACGCGCTGGGGACAAGCCGTTACGCCACCATGCGGCGCGGCCGGCGGCACATCACCGAGCTGGTGCTCGACCCGTCGTCCGAGCCGGGCGACTTCCAGACGCACCTGTGGCGGTATCCGGTCCGCCTCCCCCTGGCACTTGAATACCTGGGCATCAGTCCCGAGGAGTACGACGTCCTCTACACCCCCCGGGGGCTCGATCCGGCGACTCTGCCGGTCCATTTCGGTTTCGGTCGGGACGACGAGAGCTGGATCAGCTCCGTCACCGACCTTCCGACGTTCCTTGAACGTACCGGTCTGAGCTTCTGCGAGTTCCGCGAGCTGTGGCTCGCCGACTACGTGTCGTTCACGTTCCGCCATCCGCAGGAACGCCCACTGCCCGCCTGTGAGCCCTGCTGTCTCGATGACTTCACCATCGTCTTCCCCGATTCCGCGGATCCCGCCGAGGAGCTCGAGCGCCTGAACGCGTTCATCCGCCTGTGGCGCCGGCTGAACGCCCGGCCGGAGACGGCGCTGTCGTTCGCCGAGCTCGCCGATATCGCGAGGGTGCTGGCCCTCTACGACGGAGCGGCCGTCAACGGCGATTTCGCCCGTCAGCTGGCCGCTTTCCTCATGCTGCGTCGCGACTTCGAGCTCGACCTGACCGATGGAACGCCGACGGAGGAGCCGGCCACCGGTGGGGCTGATGGTGGGGCTGACCGCACCCACCTCCTGGCGTTCTGGGTTCCGGGGGCCGCCCGGCGGGAGTGGGCCGTCCGGCACCTGCTGAACCAGATCCAGCGTTACGCCGTCTACACCTATGGCTGCACACCCCGCCCGCCCGAGTTCATCAAGCTGCTCAAGGACAATCTGGACCCGTTGTCACGCCTGGCCGGTTTCGATCCGCAGACGCCGGGGGACACGTGGGACGCCAGACCCACCCACACCCTCCGCCTCGCCGAGATCCTGGCCAAGATCTACGCCTCGGACTTCGAGGTCGGCGAGATCCTGTTCCTCTTCACAGCCGATCCTCAGATCCAAGGGGGCGACCCCTTTCCGCTCCAGCCGGCGAACGAGGCGCTCGACCTCCCGTTCGCCGCACCCGACGACGACCCGGACAACCTGTTCGCGCTGCGGGAGCGCCTCCTCGCCGTCGAGGTCGACGACGCGGCGGCCCGGGCCTGGACCTTCACGGCGATGGGGGAGCGCCTGCACGCCGAGGTCGGGCTGCCGCTGCCTCCGGACGGCGACCAGTGGGATCGGTTCGGTCGGCACTTCTTCCCTGACGTCCTGATCGCCGAAGGCGTCCCCGTCACGGCCGCGCAGCGGCGCTACAGAACACCGTTGGCGGGGACCTCGACGGAACTCTGGAACACCCCTCCCGAAGGCCCGTTCCGCCACGACCCCGCTGCCGGCGTCCTGTGGTGCGACGTCCCGCTGGCCGACGCCGACGTCCTCGCCAAACTGGCCCGTGTCCGCCAGCTCAGCCCGGCCGAGCAGGCGGCGGTCAGCGAGCTTTACCACCTGCCTCGGGCGGAGCTTGCCTTCTTCTCCTTCCTGTTCGACAACCAGGCGGAGGCCGAGCGGCACCTCATCGAGGAGACCGACGCCGCGGCCCGCTGGTCCTGGTTCCAACACGCGTTCGCCCGCTTCCTGGCCCGCTGTGACGCCATCGCCTCGCACCTCGCCGGCCACGTCGCCCGGGTCACCGGGCGAGACCGACCGGACAGCGCCACCGCGGCGAGGCTCGTCCTCAGGTATCTCCGGGCCGATGAGAACACGGCCCTGACGCCGTGGGAGGACGACGGCGGTCAGCCGCCGGCCGTGAGGTGGGCCCCGACCCCCGGCGGAGGAGCCTTCCACGCCCTCCTCGGGGTGGCCGGCACCGGCATGCTGGCCGAGTACCGTTCCGCCACCGATGCCCTCCGGTGGCGGGAGACCCGAGGCGGGACGGAGGCCTTCGGGCCGCACGAGAACACGGCCATGAGCCCGGTGCCCACCGTGGTGCCCGCCATGGACACCGCTTTCGCTCCCGAGCAGCTCCGGTACGCCGCCATCCGCAACGGCTTCGCCATGGCGAACACCAATGGTCTGGCCCTCGGCGGCGCGGAGCCGTTCCGCCTGACCTGGTCCGGACTGGTACTGATCGAGCAGCCCGGTGCCTACGGCTTCCGGGTAGGCGCGCCCACCACCGACGGCGGGTTTCCCGACTTCGAGGCGATCCGGCGCTTCCACCGCTGGTGCGTCACCCTGAGGCAGGGGCAGCGGTCCTGGGTGCTGCTGGCGCACGACTGGCCGGCGGAGGAGGCGCCGCCGGACTGCTCGGCGCCCGCGCGGCTGGAACGCGGCTTCTACGAGCTCGCCATCACCTTCGAACGCCTGCCCGTCACCTTCGACGGCCCCGAGGACGTGTATCCGCAGACCACCGGGATCCAGCTCAGCTACGAAGGCCCCGACACCGACGGAGGCTGGCGGCCGATCCCCAACGACAGACTGTTCGTGGGGCACAAGGCAGCAGGGCTCGACGACGGCTTCGACGCGGATTCCCCCGCCGCCCTGCTGGCCGCGCTCCGCAACCGCTACGTCCCGACAGTCCGTGACATCCGCCGGACCTACCAGCGGGCCTTCAAGGCCCTGCTGTTCGCCCACCGCCTCGGCCTCGGAGCGAAGCCCGAAGCCGACGACGGACAGTCAGAACTCGCCTACATCCTCTCCCGGCCGGAGGCCTTCGCCGGCCGGTCCTATGCCCGGGACGGCGGCGGCATCGTCGCCCACCAGGCATGGTTCGACGTCAACTTCTGGCCGGTCGCCGACGTCTACCACCCGCCGTCGCCCGCCGTCGACCAGCGCGCCGCCCCGTCCCGGCGGCGCAGCGCCGCCCTGTTCGACTGGTGGGAGCGTCTCTTCGACTACACGGTGATGCGGGCGGCGGCCACCCGTGGCCCGGAGCTGCCCCTGTGGCTGCTGTTCCACGAGGCGCACGAGGCCCACGAGGACAACCCGGCGCATCTCCTCAGGCACCTGGGTGTGCGGATCGACCATCAGGAGTCGGTCCTGCGCTACTTCGATCCCGCGGAGGCCGGCCTTTCCTACGACGTCACGAGCGAGGACCTGAGCGACGACCGTTGGACGGTCCGGGTCTGGCACGCCGACCGCTGGGTGCGGGCCCGCGAGCACCAGTTCCTCAGCCGTGACCCGCGCGCCGCCGCGGTCTTCCTCTGGGCCTCCGACGGCCCTGAGACGGCGGGGCTGGAGAACCTGACCCGGTTCTACCGCGACGACTGCATCGAGAACGGTGCGCCACGGCGGTACACCGAGATCCGGAACGTGAACGACGGCCTGCGGGAGCGGGGCCGCGCCGCCCTGGTCTCCTATCTCACCCGCCTCGACCGGGTGGCCCTGCCGTGGGGAGGATTCGCCGCCACGGCCCGCGACCTGTCCGAGCTGCTGCTCCTCGACGTCGAGGCCGGCATCTGCCAGAAGGCCAGCCGCATCGAGGAGGCCATCTGCGCGGTGCAGCTCTTCGTCAGCCGAGCCCGGCTGGGACTCGAACCGGCGTTCTCCCCCGGCCCGTCGTTCGCCCTCGTCTGGGACCGCCGCTTCGCCGAGTACCAGACCTGGCTCGCGTGCCGGCGGCGGGAGATCTACCGCGAGAACTGGATCCAGTGGGACGAACAGGCCGAGGCCCGCGGGTCGGAGGCGTTCCGGTTCCTCACCTCCGAGCTGCGCCATGCCGACCTGACCCTGCCGGAACCCGGAAGCCTCGCCTTCTGGCCGACCCCCGGCCTGCCGCCTCAGAGCGGTGCGACGCCGCTCCAGGCCCGCGAGCCGGCGACCATGCGTTTCGTGGCGCCGCCCGCCGACGGCCTCGGGGTGCTCGGCACTCCGAACCGGCACGCGCGGACCAGCTGGCTGGCCCCCGCCACCCACCGCCCGAGAGGCCGGATCCGCGACGACGGCGAGGACACGCAGGACGGATCCAATCCCCCGTTCCCCATGTGGATCGAGGCGGCGGTCCGCCTCGGCGCCCGGTTCGTCCGCGTCGCCGCCGCCGGCCTGCCGCAGGCCTCGACCAGCCACCGGCCGGCGCACGACCAGACGTCGGCCGCCTCCTGCTGCCAGGAGTGCGGGAAGGCCCACCCGGCGCTGATGGACGAGTACTACTTCTGGCTCGAGGTCTCCGAGCAGTACGACCCGGTCGAGCAGGTGGCGGAGTGGCGTACCGTGCCGGACGACCCGGCCGCCGAGATCACCGGCGACCCGCTGTCGGACTGGCACCGTCCCGCGGCGCTCCCGGGGCTGCTGGCCTGGGCGCCGCGGCGGACCGTGCACCTGCACTGGTGCCGTGTCCACAACGGCGAGTTCGGAACCCACCGCCAGTCGGCCGAGGGGGTGCGGGTCTCCGACGGCGCCGAACCGGCCCTGGTCTTCACCGGACGGGTGGGTGACTCGCTGGCGTTCTCCGTCACCGGCGGCGAGACGTCGGTGGGTCTTCCAGATGATCCACCGGCGGGCTTCCGCTACGACCTCGCGCCTGACGACGCCGTCACCGTGCCCGAGGTGGTGCCGGCACCACCGCCGGAACCCGTCGGCGGCCTGGCCGCCTTCCCCTACTTCGCCTGGGCCAGCCCCGGGGCGCCGATCCTGCCCCGCGACATCCTGGCCCCGGTGCTGTCGGTGGCGACGCACCTGCGCACCCACTGCCGCTACGAAGAGGCGCTCAAGTGGCTGGAACTCGTCGCCCGCCCCCTCGACGAGGACAACACCTGGGCCACCTGCGACGCCCACGACGATGACGACGACGGCGAGCCGCTGCCTGTCGAAAGCCGCTGCTGCTGCCCGAGCGAACCCGCCGGCAACCATGCGGCCCGACGGCGCGCGGTCGTCCTGACCTACCTCGAGATCCTGGCCGAGTGGACCGACGCGCTACTCGCCCGGAACACGCCGGAGGCCTTCCAGCACGCCCGGCTCCTCGCCGACACAGCCCGGCGCATCCTCGGCGACGTCCCGCGCACCGTCCTCGACGCCGGCGCGGACGGCGAGGCGGCCGAGGACGGCGAGGCGGTGCCGGTGGCGCAGGCCACGCTCGCCTGCGCGCCCCTCAACCCCCGGCTGCTCGGCCTGTACGAGCGCATCGACGACCGGCTGTCGCTCCTGCGCGCCTGCCTCAACGCCCACCGGCGCCACGGCGGCACCCCGAACCGCGACCTGGCGTACTTCGGGGACCCACGCCTGCGTGACCACTGGATCGCCTGGACCGCCGAGGGCGATGCCTGCCTGGACACCGCGTTCTGGTGTCGCCCCGCCAGCCCCTACCGGTTCCAGTTCCTGGCGCAGCGGGCCCAGGAGATGGCCTCGGAGGTGCGTGCGCTCGGCAGCCAGCTGATCTCGGCGTACGAACGAGGCGACGCCGAATACCTGGCACAGCTGCGCGTCCTGCACGAGCGGCAGCTCGGCGACCTGGCCCTGCGGATCCGCCAGGACCAGTGGCGAGAGGCCGACTGGCAGGTCCAGGCACTGCAGAAGGCCAAGGCGATCGCGACGACCAAGCTGCAGTGGTACCGCAACCTCATCGCCGTCGGTCTCCTGTCCGGCGAGGCCGGCTACGAGCCGCTCACCATCACCTCCACCGGCCTGCGCTCCGCGGCCAACGCCGTGGAGGCGATCGGCCAGGCCATGAACATGGCCCCCGACCCCAACATGGGCTTCCCGGCCAGCTTCTTCACCCTGGCGCCCGGCAAGAAGGCCGCCATGATGTTCGCGGCTGCCGGGACCATCGTCCGGACCGCGGCCGACGTCGTGAACACCATGGCCGGCCTCGGGCTGACCAAGGACGGCTGGGTGCGGCGCGAGGACGAATGGCAACACCAGGTCGACGTGCTCACCATCGAGGTGGCGCAGATCGAACGCCAGATCCTGGCCGCCGAGCGCCGGCGGGACATCGCCCTGCGCGAGCTCAACAACCACCGGCAGACCATGGAGAACGCCGCCGAGATCCACGACTTCGTGCGGGACAAGTTCACCAGCCACGCCACCTACCTCTGGTTGCAGAAGGAGACGGCGGCGCTCCATCACCGCATGTACGAGCTGGCACTACACTGCGCACTCCAGGCCGAACACGCCTTCAACGTCGAACGCGGCCACCCGGCAGCGCGGTTCGTGCCCAGCGATGCCTGGGACAGCCTGCACGAGGGGCTTCTCAGCGGCGAACGCCTGTCACTCGCCATCCGCCAGATGGAGAAGGCCTACCACGACAGCAACGTCCGTGAGTACGAGCTCACGAAACATGTCTCGCTGCGCCAGCACTTCCCCGCCGCCCTCCTGCAGCTGCGAGCCACGGGCCAAACCGAGATCGACCTTCCCGAATGGCTGTTCGACCTCGATCACCCGGGTCAGTACATGCGCCGCATCAAGAGCGTCTCCCTCTCGATCCCGTCGGTCGTCGGGCCCTACACAGGCATCCACAGCCGATTGACACTGATGTCAAGCACCACCCGGGTGAGCCCGGAGCTGAAGCAGCCTGCCCACCGGTGCTGCGACCACCAGGCCTGCAACAACGGCTACCCACCACTGGCCGAGGACGAGCGCGTCGTCACCAGCTACGCCGCCACCGACGCGATCGCCACCTCGACGGGCCAGTCCGACACCGGGCTGTTCCGCCTCGACTTCGACGACCAGCGCTACCTGCCGTTCGAACTCGCCGGCGCCGTCAGCCGGTGGCGCATCGATCTCCCGCCCGAGAACAACCACTTCGACTTCGAGCAGCTGAGCGACGTGATACTGCACCTGAGCTACACCTCCCGCGAGGGCGGCGACCTCCTACGGTCCGCCGCCTCCGAATGCGCCCGCCAACACCTCACCGGCGACGGCACGCGCTTCATCGACGCCGTCCGCGAACTCGGCGGGCAATGGCGCACCGTCGAGCGGGCGGGGGGCACCACACAGCTGCTGGGTCTGGCCCTGGAGCGGCACATCTTCCCGTACCTCACCGGAGACCGGGCCGTCGCACCCACCCGGATCGAGATCCTCTTCGAGGCACCCGACGCCGCGACCGCGACCCACCACACGGTGACCTTCTACGCAGGTCAACGCCTGACCGCTCTCGATCCATCGACCTCACGAGAGGGCGTCTCATCGGTGGTCTGCGTCGGCGACAGCGCCTGGCCCGGCCAGTACCACGGCTTCGTGGAGCTCGACCCCGACCGGAACGGGTCGGGGGATCGCCTCGATCTCGGCGTCCTCGCCTTCCCACCCGAGGTCCGTCGGCTGTGCGACGTCTATCTGCTCGTGCACTATGACGCCGTGCCCGGCCCGGGCATCTGCCCGGCGCCCCCGACCTCTCGCCGCGGGGAGAATCGAGCCACCAACAGTCAGAGAGCGGTCGACCTGACGGCCCGCCTGGTCCGGCTCGAGATATGAACGCCATGCCACCGAGTGCCGGTAGGGTCGGCATCAGCGGCGCAGCCGTGATCCTCCCGCGCAGGCGGGTGCGCCCCTCATCCTGGCCCAGATCACGGTAGATGATCGCTATGAGCCCACACGACTTCACGGATTAAATATCGGTAAAGACTCGGGGTGCTAGATTCAATTCTTCTTGTTCCACAGATTGTTCTCCCAGATTGGCCCCTGCCGACCAATCTCGTACATGCCCTCAATCCGATCGGGAGATATTCTATTTGGATTCGTGTAGTCGCTCCCGCCGCCGGAAAAACCTCTACCTGGGGTCGGATTAGTTTGAATCTTGGGGCGAAACTGCCCGCTGTCCCTAACGACGACCACGTATCGAGGATTTCCTGGCAAACCCAACCTCGTCTTAGCGGCCTTTGGAGAGAGATTCCCTTCACCGGTGAATGATGTTTCTGCATGAACGCCGCCCGAGAACGCCGAAACGGGATCTTCTGCTACGGTGTAGTGAAACCGAAGGTCGGGATGAGTATCAGGCCGTGGAGCCCCGCCAATCGGCCGTGGTGTCGCTCCCGTTGAACCTCCACTATTGGGTTGAGCCGGGCGTGAAGGTTGCGCCTGAGCAGGAGCCTGAACCGAGGGCTTAGGCGCTGGGGCAGGAAAGGATAGCTCAGATTCCCCTGCAGGAAGGCCTACCTTTGGCGCCACCTCGCCTTGGCCAGCCAGCTTGCCCGGAGTCGGTGTAGTTGCTCTTGGTGCTGAAGCTGGACTCTCGAAAACAGTCTCCTTAGCTCCTTTAATTGTTCTAACAATGGCATAGGCTTGCGCAGCCGCTTCGACAACCTTTGCTGTCCCTTCATGAGTGTCTCCCGCCTTAAACTCGGCAACCCCGCTTTTAGTCTTCTCCCACGCGTCCTTAAGTCCGATGAAGGGGTTCATTTGTTGAACGCGCCGATTCATGTCCTCTTGATAAGCTGCAATCACCTTCGGATCGCCTGTGCTATGAACCATACCGCTCATCATCCCCACAATTGCGTTCTCTCCCATCTGCCTGGCGCCCGCCACCGTTGCCACTGCAAAGCGCCTGGATCCCTCTAGAGAACCCGTAAGTACCCCTTTGGCCGCCTGTGCGCGAACCTTTAGCTCGATCGCGATTTCTTTACTTGGATCAGGCGGGAACGAGTCATCCCCTTCCATTCCCGTTGTGTCTCTAAGGCGAATTGGAGAGTTGCGGACGTAGGTGTATATATTTGGCCCGTCAACGAAATTTGCTGGATCACAATTTGTCCATCTCCCCACCCACGCCGCGTAATACCGTGCCCCGTGGTAATAAAACCCGCTTTCCTCGTCCCGCTCCTTTCCCGTGTACCGATACCGCTTCGCCATCTCCGTCTGGCTGCGCACCGCCTGATAGGTTGAACTGCCGTAGGGGGAATACTCCTCATAGGAAATGATCTGTGCCTGCTCATCCAGCTCCAGGCTGCTTGACCCGAGGCGGTTACCGAACTGGTAGCGGATCAGTCGCTGCGCTAGGTCCTGCTCATCACCCAGCGTGCGCATTTCCACCAGTGCGATGCGTTGCTTGTCGTCCATCACGTGCAGCGTTTCGCGCTCCAGTTTCAGCGTGCGCGCATTGGCTGGACCTTGATAGCTGCGAAACACCTCGAACCCGCCGAGGTAGATGCGTTCGTCCTTGATGCCGCCGTTGTTGGCCAGTTCCGTTACCTTGCGCACGCGCTGCCCTGAGGCGTCGTAGAGGTACCAGGTGCGTTCGCCGTGGCGCTCGGCGCCGTCCGCGTCCTCGTTGTTGACCTTCTGCCGCTGCGTCATCAGCAGTTGGTCCTTGTAGTCCCACTGCATCGCGTTCAGTTGCGGCATGCCCAGCATGTTGCCGTGGGCGTCGTGGGTGTAGGGCTCCGGCGCGGCGTTGCCGACGGTGGTGCTGCTCAACCGGTTGCTCTGTTTGCCTGGCTCGATGAGGCTGGCCTGCGTGTACGCATAGCGGCGCGTCCAGCCGGGCACGGCTGTGTCGTGTCGCGCGTGCTGCATCTGCAGGAAGTTGCCGACCGCGTCATAGACGTAGCGTTCGGTGTAGCGGCCCATCGCGCTCCGGTCGTTGGGTGCGAAGCGGCCGGGCGGATTGGCGCTGAGGATGCCGACGCGGCCGGCGTCGTTGTAGGAGTGAGGCATCGGCGCGCCGCCCTGGCCGAGGTGCTCGCGGCCCTTGGCCTGGATCAGCCGGTACAGCGCGTCGTAGACGTAGTCGTTGCTCGGCTCGACGCGCTGGTTGCGGAAGTAGATGGCCTGCTGCGCGTCGTCGCGGATGTGGGTGATGTTGCCGGCGGGGTCGTAGGTGTAGTGCAGGTTCTGCACCTGCTTTCCCGGCCAGGCGGGGTCAGCGGGCTGCGGGTCGTCGCCGGGGAAGTCCGCCGGCTTGCGCTTGGTCAGCAGTTGGGTGAGGCGGAAGGTGAGCGGGTCGTAGCTGTAGAAGGTGGTGGCGCCGTTCTCGTAGTCGATGCGCAGGCGCTGGCCCTTGGCGTCGTGGTCGATGTTGGCCACGCCGACCGGTGACGGCGCTTCGGCGGTCGGGTCGATGAGCTTGTCCGGTTCCGCCGCACGTTCCAGCCACACATGTACCCGCTCCAGCAGGTTGGCCTCGTTGAACACCGGCTGGATGATGTTGAACTGGCCGCGCCCCAGGCTGCTGTGCGGGGCGATGGACTGGATGGGACGGTTGAGCGCGTCGTAGCGGGTGCTGCCTTCGAAGGTTTCGGCGTCGAGCTTCGGTGCCGGATTCCGCGACCAGTCCGGGATGGCTTTGTAGTCGCTGACCAGCTGCCGCGTGCTGCGCAGCAGGTTGCTCTTGAAGTCGTAGGCCTCGAGTGGTTTGCCGGCGGCGTCGAGCCGGGCGTTGGTGGCGATGCCGGCGGAGTCGGCGTGGCGGTAGATGCGGGTGCGCAGGTTCAGCGCTTCGACGTTGGGCTGGCTCTCGCCGTATTCGATCCTGTCGACCAGCAGGCCGGCCTGGTTCGGCGGGTTCAGCGTGCGTGGGTCGGAGTTGGGTTTCAGCGGATCGCGGTCGCTGAAGTCGCCCCACACGTACTGTTCGATCGGGCGGCGCAGCGCGTCGTACTTGGTCGTGAAGTTGTGGCCGCGGCTGTCCCAGGCGCGGATGGGATTTCCGGCCACGTCATTGAGCATCCAGCGAGCGCCGGCTTCCTGGCTTTCCTGGTGGATGCGGTTGCCCAGCATGTCGTAGGCGTACTGCATGACGATGCGCTGCTCCAGCGCGCCCAGTGGCAGGTTGTTGGCGTCGGGCAGCTTGCGTTCGTCGAACACCTTGCGCTGGTTGCCTTCGATGTCCAGTTCGACGCGGGTGCGGAATTGCTCGTCTGGTTTGGCGTGGAGCAGATGGCCTTCGCAGATCACCCGGTTGCGCGCCACTGTCAGGAAGGGGCGGCCGAGGGCATCGAAGTGGGCGGTGGTGGGCGTGTCGGCGTGGGCGAGCGTGCGTATGGCTGCGTCTTGCTCTGGATTGTTTCCGCGCGAGTCAGCCGGGGGATTCTGAGAATCGGCGATCCGCTGCCGCACCCAGGTCTTCCAATCGTTCGGCTGGGTCTTGAAGTACTCCTTGACGTAGCCGCCGATGTCGGGGTCGGTGCGCGGGTCGCCTGTCTGCGGCGGCCTTGGATCGCCCGGTTGGGCAGGGCGCGGCGCGCAGGTGTCGTTGACGTCGTACGTCGTCTGCTGCCAGGGGTCGAACACCACCTTTTCGTAGGTGTGGTTCGGGTGCAGCGTGGCGATGACGCGCTCGGCCGGGTCGTAGAACAGCACCGGGCTGACGCCGATGCGCACATCCAGCTCGAAACGGTGGGTGTCGGTGAAGAAGGGTTCGTACTGGCGGACCGGCTTGCCCTTGTTGTTGAACACCGTCCAGCCGCTGCCGACCCAGCGCGGTCTGGCGTCTGCCGCCGCCATCACGGGCTGGCCGTCGACACCAACGATGATCTTTCCGGCCGCGTCGCGCCGCGGCACCGGCCCGGGTTCGGCCTGGATCTTCTTCTGGATCTCGCGGCCGAAGCCGTCGGAGTAGCTGAAGCTGAGCTGGATCTTCAGGCCCTGCGGCGGCAGCGCGGTGTGGAGGTGGGTTTCGCGGGCGAGCGTGGCGGCGCAGGCGGGCTGCCACTGCTCCGGGGCATGGGGATTCGCCTGCCGCGTGCGCTGGAAGCGGTCGAGGTCGTAGACGATGCGCGTGGTGGCGTTGTTCAGCAGCGCTGCCGCCATTGCGTGTGGATCGGCGCCGTCGAAGAAACCGTCGAGCTGGGCTTGCGTGAGGTCGGTGACGAAGCCAGCGAGAGAGTCACCTTCCACCGGCGCGGGCAGCGGCTTGCCCATCACGGCGGTGCCGACCACCATGCCGAGGGTGTCGAAGGCGACTTCGGTCCGGTTGCGGTTGGGGTCGCTGACCAGGCGCGGCTGCAGCACCCGGTAGTCGTTGGTGTCCACGGTGACGCGGTTGTTCAGCGCGTCGCGGGTTTCGACCATCAGCAGGTCGTGGGTGTCGAAGTCGACGAAGGCGTCCTGGCCGAAGGGGTCGCGGTAGCGGCGCGGCAGGTAGAAGTGCTGCCGGGCCTGCGCCGATTCAGTGGCGGCGTTGTCAGCGGGGTTCGGGCTGAAGAACGATTGCCCGGAGGGAATCCACCAGTGATCGTCGGCGTTGCTCGCGGAAAAGCGGCCGTCGGCCTTGAGTTCCTGGCTCTGCAGATAACCGCCCCGGTTGCCGGCTTGGCCTCCGAGCACGGCGGCCGGATCGGGCAGCAGCGGTTCGGGGGCCTGGCCGTGGCGCGGACGTTGGAAGACCTGGGTGAGCAGACCGGGAGTGAAGGCGAGTTTGTAGCTCTCCCCAGGCAGGGCGAGCGGTTGCAGTTCCCCGAGCGGCAGCAGGTCGGTCAGGTCGTCGCGGCGGTAGAGCGTGCGCAGTAGCTCGATGGGGCGACGGCGCTGGTTGCCGGTGGCGGTGGCTTCGTACGGGACTTCCGGCGCTGTGAACGTGTGGCGCATGCGGCCTGGCGCTGCGGGGTCGGGTTCGACCAGGTCCGAGGCCTGGTAGCGGCCTGCCGGTCCGGTGGCCGGGTAGCCGGTCAGTTCGAAGGTGGTCGCCTCGCAGGGGAGCGGGTTGCGGTGCCCGTCGGGCGAGTCGATGGCATTCGTGACGCGGTTTTCGGTGTAGGTGAGCAGCGGCGTGGTCTGCCGGTCACGATCCCCTTGCTCCGACAACGGCGAGGCGCGGCGGCCGTAGCCGATGGCCGCCTGCTTGAGGACGTTGCCGAAGTCGTCGACTTCCAGCGTCAGCGCGTGCTGAATGCGTGGATCGATCGGGTTGCGCTCGTAATGGTAGCTGAGTGCCTCGCGCGCATGGGTGATGAACACGGCGTGGCGGTTGGAACCCTGTGGCTGCAAGGCGCGGATGGTGAAGTTCTGTTCGGTGACGGTGTAGGGCGTGCGGGCGCGCTCGATCTGCTCCTGCGTGGCGCCGGGATGGTCTGCGTCGTCGGCATAGACCTCCTGGCGCAACATCGAGCCCTTGAGGGCACGGCAGGCTTCGCGTTCTTCGTCGAGCGTGAGCCCTTCGGGAAGCTCGGTGTCCGGCAAGAGCATTGCCCATGCTTGCGCATCGGTGACGCCGGGTTCGCGGAAGTACTCGCCGTGGTCGGTGGCGTTCAGCAGGCCGGCGAAGTAGTCGGAGACACGCTGGCGGCCCTGGTAGACGCCGGTGTGGAACCAGGTCTTGGTGTGGACCGGCGGAACGTGGGAGGCGGCGTCGATGTTGTCGGCCGGCGCTGCTCCATCGGCAAGGGCCGCGAACCGCTCGGTGTCCCACTGCTCGACCATGCCGAAGCCGCGGAACTCGCGCTCCACGCCGTCGAAGTAGCCGTGGTGGTAGGCGTAGCGGGTGACGAAGCGGTTGCGGCTGATGTGGTCGTACGTCTCGACGCGCTCGACCACGTGCACCGGGAACGGCAGCCGCGTGATCCAGGGTTTCCCGGCCTGTTTGTCCTGCAGGTAGAACTTGGTCGATGGCGCGTAGTCGACGCGGGTTTCGGCGCCCAGGTTGTTGATGGTCCTGACCAGCAGATGTGGCTTGCAGCCGCCCATCAGGTTGACGTAGCGCATCGGGCGCCGCGCGTCTCCGGGCACGGGCGACGACCAGACCAGGCAGGCGGTGCCGTTGCCGAGCAGGTCGGTGGGCACGATGCTCACCAGGTCGTCGACGCGCGGGAACACCTTGAGCGTCTGCGGCTGGCTCCAGCCGTTGCCCGACTGGTTGAAGTACAGCCGCACACCGTCGCGGTGCAGGTAGATGATGTCGGTGGTGCCGCTGCCGTCGATGTCGGCCAGGCGTATGCGCTGGTGGTCGAACTGATCGGGGTTGTCGAACCACGGCGAGCCATCCATCGCCACCCTGGCGCCGAATCGGCCATAGCCCAGGTTGGGCCAGTAGCAGACGTCACCATTGCGGATGCGCACGATGTCGGTGAGGCCGTCGCCCGACAGGTCGGCCAGGTAGATCGACTGCGTGCCGTCGGCGAAGACGATGCGCGGGCCTTTCTCCTCGTCGAGCGCCTGGGCGACGCGGCGGGCAGGGCCGAAGCCTTCCTCGGCCAGCGAGGCATGCCAGACCAAGGCGTCGTCTTCGGTGATGAGCACGTCGGCATGGCCGTCGCCGTCGAGATCGACCAACTTGAGGTTGGGGTCGCTCAGGTCGCGGTTCAGGCGCGCGGTAAAGGGGCGGAAGGGCTGCCAGCCCTCAGCCTCATCGTGTTCATACAAGCCAGGCGTCTGCCCTTCCATGACGACGACGTCAGGGTGGCCGTCGCCAGCCAGATCCATGAACTCGGCGCCGGCATTCAAGGACACATTGGGCTTGAGCGCGACCGTTTCGAGCGCGGCGAAACGGGCCTTGACGGCCTTGCCGCCGTCGGTCTGCTCCTGCGGAAGCGGGCTCCAGTTGCGCTTGTAGAACCAGGCACCTGCCTGCTCGGTGAGGATGCCGGGGATGCCTTCTCCGTGCAGGTCGGTCCAGCGGTAGGTACTGCCGTCCAGGCCGATGGGCAGGTTCTCCAGGCTCGCCCGGTCGACCTCTTCGACAATCTCCTGTACGCGGGGCTCGGTGTATGCGAATTCCACCGGCGGCAGGCTGCCGCGTGTGCTCGAGCCGCCTTCCTGCCTCCACCCCGCCTGCACCACCTGCTTCAGGAAGCTGTAGACGGGCCGAGTGGCAAGACCGGGGTCGATCTCGTCGTCGTAGATGAACTCGGTGCTGCGAACCACGCCCCGGTAGCCGGGCTGCGCCGCCTGGCCCGGGCCCGCCGGCTGATCGGGGATGTGGTGCAGCATCAGCACCCGCTCGCAGCGGCGGGAGGTGCGCACCTCGAAACCCGAGCGGTAGCTGGAGAAAGCGTCGGAGCGGTGGAGCCAGGGCTTCTCCGGCTGGCCCGTCGGGTTGCCCTCGTCCAGCTCTCCGTAATCGAAACGCACTTCGAAGAGCCAGTCGGCGTCGGTGTCCGACGGCGGATCGGGCAGGTCGCTCAGGTACCGGGGGCGCAGGCCCTGGGCGTCCAGCAGGGGCTTGTGGTTTCCGTACAGCACCCGCTGCAGGTAGCGTTGCGCGGTGCGCCGCGCGTCGGAGGCGAGGCCCCGGTTGCGCTGGTGGACCTGATGGAACGGATCGGGCTGGCCTGGCCTGGCCTGGTAGGTGCCGTCCTCGCCTCTGTACAGATAGCGAATGCCGTTGCCCTTTTCATCGCGCGATTCGCAGATCAGCCATGAAAAGATGCGGCCGGCGTCCAGCGGGTCGGCAATGCGTGAATTCGCGTCACAGCCATAGAGGGTGAGGATGTTGTCCTTGGAGATCGAGCGCCAGTGGACGTCGCCGGGCGAGTCGATCCTGCTCCAGCGCTCGATGCGGGCGAAGAGCCCTTCGATACGAGGACGGTAGCGGTGGATGACGAACCCGGGCGCGGTCGTGTCGTCACGGAAGCGCGTACCGTCGGCCCGGAGAACCGGTACCAGGTCTTCCGCCCCGGAAAGGATGAAGACGTCGGACTCTGCCGCGTCGAGATACCGCGGCAGGCCTTTATCGGTCTTGCGCGTGATCGACGGCAGCGACAGGCTCCACCCGAAGCCGAACGGCCCGTTGCCGGCACCGGAGTCGTAGGACAGGGAGAGCTGCGGCCCGAAGCCGGAACGCCCTGGGCTGGTAGCGATGGGCACCGACACCGAGCCGGTGCCAGTGACAGGGTTGGCGGCGAACTTCTCGCCGATGCCGCGGATGGCACCGCCGCCCTTGGGCAGGCTCAGAGACGGCGCAGAAACCGCAAACGAAGCCTCGCCGCCTGCGGCCTTGGACTGCCCGTCACGTTGAGCGCCGCGCAGGTTGGCCGGGTCAAGAGCCATGGCGAGGTTTCTCCCGTCAGACGGCTTGGATCGCGCTACTCGAGGACATCCTGCCCTGACCGGGAACATCCGGGAGCTGTTTCGCCGCACCCGCGCCGCGCCTCTCGAAGGGAAAGCGTAGCCACCGGGCGCCCGGCGGCCCGTGTCACCGCCCACATGCGACAGATCTTGACAGAGTATCGTTCAACCTGGCACCCAGGGGCCGGACCGGTAGAACGGGCAAACCGGCAGGCATCGTGCCGCGAAGCCCCACGAACGCGTTGAAACCGACTCCGGCAAATCGGGCACGGATAGATCCTCAACGATCATCACGCCGCAGCGGCACCCCAGCCGCCGCCCCGGCCGCAGGGACCGGAGAACCCCACCCGACCAGCACCAACACCGCTACCACCTGCTGCCAAACGGCGGCTATGCCGACCGCCAAAGATCCACCCGAGACCGACCGGCGATTCGAGAGACACCCTCACTACCCTGGTCCGATGCTTGATCTGAGCAACCTGGACCTGGAGGAGATCGCTACCGCTCTTGCCGACCAGACGGACTACGAGCATCGCTGGCTGATCGATCCGCGGACCGGAGAGGTTGCGTTCTGGACGTCCGACCTCGGAATCGACGGCCAGAACCCCGTTGACCTCGACGACCTGGACCTGATCTGCATCGACCCGCTCCCGTCCTACGTCTGGTACCAGGACATGGCCGACTTCGCCGAGCGGGTCAGCGATTATCGGGCCGGGCAGAGGCTGGCCAGAGCGATCGAGGGCAGGGGCGCCTTTCGTCGTTTCAAAGACGAGCTACACCGGGAACATCCGCACCTGCTGCCGGCGTGGTACGCCTTCCGCGACGTCCGCGCCCAACGCCGTGCCGTCGACTGGCTCGTCGACAACTCGCTGATCGACGACGACACGGCTACCCGGTTTCTCGACGCCCATCCCGACCCCGACGTGCCGTGACGCTCTACAAACCTTCAGTGACGGTCTCGGCCTGGATGAAACATCCGCTCATGCCGCTGACCGGGCGCTGGCATGCCGGTGGCGATGTGGCTCTCCGTCAACACAGATCGTGCGGAGCCAGCGGGACAGACCGTCAGGCTGTCGCCGACGCGACGGGTGTGGGAGCAGTCCATGATCACGTCGCTGATTCATCATCGGTGAGTGCGGACGGTAGGTCGCCGGCTCGTGGTCGTTGCCGATCTTGCGGAGGAGCGTGAGGGGGGTCTGCTTCTGGCCGAGATGCGCGCGCACGTCAAGCAGGGGGATAGCTGCTGGGATGGGCCAACCTGGAGACCGGCGTGCGCGGGACGCGAAGATCGTTAAGGTCGATTCCGACAGGCGACTTGCCTAATGAACCGAGGGCAGGTTGAACCAGCCGTCAGCGAAGCCGGTACCGGATCGCTCAGCGAGCAGAACCGCGCCGTCTCGGATGAGCAGGAGCATGACGTCGATGACACTGGTGTACGCCATGGAGGGCAGTCTCCCAGGGACGTGGGTCAGCGGTTTGTCGGGTCGAGGCCGAGGGTGGTGAGTTGCTCGGCGATCCAGCCGACCCGTGCGCTGGTGGGCATGTTCGGTGGGATGTCGTAGATCCGCTGTCCGACGGTGGCGCAGATGCTGCGCACGACCCGGTCGGCCGCGGGCTGGATGTCGAGGACGCGCGACCGGTAGGGGTCGCCGAGCTGCTGCTGGTCGAACTTGTCGGTGCAGTAGAACACCGCGTCGTAGAACGGCGCCCAGGCCCGGCAGAACGCTTCCATCGCGCGTAGGACAGGCGCGTGGGGTCCTTCGGGGCCGCCGGGTAGGACGAGCCAGGCGTAGGCGAGGACGTTCGCGATTGTCTTGTCGGCGATGACCATGGTGTGTTGGCGTGCGGTGCGCAGGAGGCTGGTCAGCTGGGCGGCGAAGAGGTCGACTTCGGTCTCCAGGTCGAACTCGCCGCGGCCGTGGACGACGATCTCCTCGATGAACGGGCTGTTGCGCGCGGGCTCGGGGACGCAGGCGACGTGCACGCCGCGTTCCCGGTAGTAGGCGGCGAGGGCGTGGGTGAGGGTGGTCTTGCCCGAGGCGTGGGTGCCTTCGACGGCGACGACCAGGCAGTTGCGCAGCATCAGCGAGCTCCTTCCGCGGCGGACATCTGGTCGCTGCTGCCGGCCGGTGCGGCGTGGCGAGACGAGGGCCGTGCCGATGGGTTCCTCACGTGGCCGCTGCCGTCTGGTCACAGGCGGCGGCCTCGATGACCGTGTCGAGATCGAGCCGGTCCCATTGGTAGTGGCCGGCGCTGCGCGCCGCGAGGAGCGCGATCCCCAGTGCTCGGAGAATGACCTGCCGAAGGGTCTGCGGCGCGGTGGCGGAGGTCATGGGTACCGCCAAGGCAGGGCCGGCGGCTGGGTCCGAGTCGGTGGGCAGGCCGTGAAGGTGGACGGCGGCACACACGTCGCGCAGCGCGGGCGGTGTGGGGCCATATGCCGCGTCGCAGAGGCGGGCGAGACCGGGTCGCGCGGTCTGACCCGACCAGGCGGCGGCGAGGGCAGTGATTCCCCGTGTGGGTGCATCGGCGGTGGCGAGCCTCGCCAGAGTGTCGGCGAGCCGGTAGCCGGCGAGGATCGCCGCCTGGCGTCGCGCTTGCACCAGCAGGGCATCGAGCCTGGCAGAAACGGTGGGGGTCTCAGCCGGTTGCTCGGCCGCGAGGGCGTGGAAGCCGAACCGCAGCGTCGTGTCGGTCACCGTCAGGGTGCGTCCCCGCGGCAGCCGCAGGTAGACCGCTGCGAGGGCGTCCGGCGCCGCGGCGCGGGTCGAGACGGTGAACGCGGCCAGCAACGGAGTGCGTTCGGCGAACGGCCGACGTGCGGCGCCGAACGGTGTGTCGGCCCAGCCCAGGTTCGTCGCCTCACGCATGGCTGATACGCAGCGACGGAGGTTCGGCCGGCGGTTGCTCGGCGCGGGTGAGGGTGCGGATCGAGCGCCCCAGGTACTTGGCGTAGTGATTGCGTCGAAAGCGGTACCGCGCCCAGATCGCGGTGATCGGCTCATCGAGCAGGTTGCCCAGCGGTTCGAGCAGGTCGGGGGCGTCGTAGACCGGCCAGGCACTTGCCAGCCCACGCGGGCTGACCACGATCATGTGGCCTTCGGTGTCCGGGGTCCAGGACGTCAGCCGCAATGCCGGCCGCCAGTCGTGCGCTGTGCGGAGTTCGGCGAGCCGATCGAACGTCGCCGTGGCTTCCTCCCCGGAGATGAACTCGTTGTCGGCGAGATCGAGCGCGTTGCCTTTCTTCAGTGGCATGATCATCTTGAGTTTCCCGGCATTGAGCAGATCGGCGATCTGGTAGGTGTACGGCAGCGCGGCCACCGTCGAGCGGTAGACCACCGCCGACAGCGACAGCGGAAGCCCGGCGTCCTGGAACGCCCGTATCCCGGCCATCACCGCGTCGTAGTCTCCCCGGACACGGTTGGTCGTGGCCCGTGGGCCTTCGAGCCCGACGTTGACGAACGCGATCTTGCCGGACAGGCGTGCCGCGTGCTGTAGTCCACGGGTCGCGTTGGTCGGCACGCCGATCACCGTCCCGGCGAACATGTCGACGATGTCGACGAAGTCCCGGCGCAGCAGCGGCTCGCCACCGCTGAGGAACACCCGGGGCACCCCGGCCAAATTGTCCCGCATCCGCTCCAAGGCGGCCAGCGTCGGGTCGGGCTCCTGCAACGTCTCGGAGCAGAACGAGCAGTCGAAATTGCACCGCTTCGTGACCTGAAGGATCACTGACAGTGGCCCAGCCGCCCCGGCTGCGACCGCCTCCAGATCCAGCGGAGCCCTCAGCCTGAAATGGTGCCCATCGGTGAAGACGACAGGCTCGGCAGTAGGCGCGCAGATCTCACCGGGGCCCGGCTGCACCTCAGTATCAACGGTTGGAGGAGGTGGAGAGGAGATGATCATCAGATCCTTCTCGTCGTAGGCGCCTCGACGACCGGGTCAGCTGGCCGCCGCTGTCGTGACGGCGAGCTGACCGCGTCGACGCTGAACGCCCTCAGCCTCCCAACCGGCGGCACGCCAGTCATTCCCCGCAATGCGAACATCCGCTTCGGGTCTGTGCGGTGCCACTGACCTGCGACAACAGTGTCGACGAGTGCGCTTTGTTCGGCTTGAACCCCCTGATCTGTTCGGCGTATTCCGTCGAAACCAGACAGCGATCGTTTGCGGCACGCCCGGAGTCAGGGCGGCACCTTCCGTGATCACGTCGGCGTCCGCGTGGAGCTGTGGCGGTCAGCCTGGCCGGAGCGCCGATCGTGGAGGAACCCGCTCTATCCGGGCATGCTCGATGTCTATGCGCTCGTACCATCTTTGAGAACTTCCCGTCGCCGCGGGCGAGGTTGCGGGTCCCTGCTCGTCCGCCGGCCGGCACGAGACGTTGTCGCGAGCCTCCTACCATCCGCCGGAATCGTTGAATGCCACGCTTCATTCAAGAAGTGTGGCAGCATTATCCTTCTAACAATTCGTCGGCGGGCCATGCTGGAAGGAAGGGTGCCGTGCCCGATTCTTCCTGGCTCGGGTGCGGCAGCTACGGGAGGCCGGCACGACGGCCGATGCTGAGGGCTGAACTGCCCCTTTTATGGTTGCCACTGTGATCGGAGGGGTCGGGATGCTCGTCAGCCTGGAAGGTCTTCCCGGGGCGGGGAAGTCGACGCAGGGCCGTCTGCTGGAGGAGCGACTTCGTAGTGAAGGACTCGTGGTCGCCTTTCTCCCGGATCTCGCCACCCTCGACACCGGGGATGTCGGGACGACCTTGGTGGAGATCTTCTCGTCGTCGGATGAGCCGTTCCTGCGTCACGGGGACGTGGTGACCGAGTGCCTGTTGGCGGCGGCGGTGCGCGCGGACATCGTGGCGACGCGGATCGAGCCGGCGCTCGATCACCACGATGTGGTGATCGAGGACCGTGGTGTGCACACCATGTTCTCGTACGGGCTTGCGTCCCTGATCCGGCAGCATGCGGTGGAGGTGGACGAGGCTGTGTCCTGGCTGGATGGGTTGGGACGCCTTGCCGGGCGACGGGCGGACGTCGTGCTGTGGCTGTCGGCGCCGGTGGGTGAGACGATCGCGCGGGCGGAGGCCCGTGACGGGAGACAGTGGACCGGCGAGCAGCGCGCGTACCTGTCGTTCGTAGATCTTGCCTATCAGGAGCTGGCCGCACGCGACACCGGCATGATGAGGGTGCCGACGGCCGGGCAGGCGCCGGAGGCCGTGCACGCGGCCGTCTGGGAGGCGGTCGCCGCACAGCTGAAGCGGTCGGCGAAGGGGACTTCCACGCGGGCGTGAGCCCGTCCGCGTGGCGGGCGGCCTTCGCCCGTAGGCTTCGTGTGCTGTGAAGCCGTCACTGTCTGAAGCGCCGACGATGACACCTTCCTCGACGCCTGTGCTGCTAGCGGACGACCTGCGTAGATGTCTCCTGGTCGACGGCCCGGAGCGCGTCGAGGGTCTGCACCGCCTCGGTGTTCGCCCGTTGGCGGGCGGCCGGAACAACC